>JBDWQX010000280.1:0-4397 GCA_039986395.1 Cyclobacteriaceae bacterium | reverse complement strand
GCTCCATTTTCTTATCAGTTGGAGGCGTATGGGTCGGTCACCTTTGTTTCTGAAATGACAGAAAGCATTCACACGCTGAGCTTTCAAGGGGACGAAACAGGATTGACGTTTGCAGCCGAAGGTGCCTCTGTTAGCTATATCTATTTTGAAGGCGATGGAACCTGGGATTTACTTTCGAATGTAGCAGCGGGTTCATTTCGACACTGGCATGGTACAGTGAATTACAATAGTGTAACCGTGGATTGCTCCATCGATTTTGAAATCGGAAACGGTGCCGGAACTCCTGAACTGAACTTTGGTTCTTCAACTATTTATTGCAGAGATTTCAACGTTCACCCCACAACAACACCGACACTAAATGAGGGAACTTCCAATTTGACGATCACACGAGATTTTGATGGAAGTGGAGTTTCGTTGAACAGTGTGACCTTAGACGGGACCGGCGGTTTTTTCGGGTCCAGCACTTTTGAACATTTGACGGTTACAGCGGGGTCCTCGGCTACATTCGAGTCGGGAGAAACACTTACCGTGAATCAAAGTATCACAATGGACGGAAC
Organism: Cyclobacteriaceae bacterium; assembly: GCA_039986395.1. GTDB lineage: Bacteria > Bacteroidota > Bacteroidia > Cytophagales > Cyclobacteriaceae > Ekhidna. Next base: position 3,840 of record JBDWQX010000280.1, on the reverse strand, counting down.
AAAGGCAAATCCAATCAACATAAGCTCTGACGCCACTGGAGTACAAACTACACTTTCAATGGCCTCCGGAACAGCCAATCTCACCTACTTGATTCTGCAAGATCTTGCCGCCACTGGAGGTGCAACATTTAATGCCACTCAAACGATTGACAATGGAAACAACTCAGGTTGGAATATCACTGGCCTTACGGGATCAGATTACTACTGGGTAGGAAACTCTGGCAACTGGTCTGATTTCTCTAATCATTGGGCAACAACATCGGGTGGTAGCACATTTGAAACGACTGTGCCAGGCGTTCTTGATAATATCATTTTTGACGCCAATTCCTTTAGTTCCGGAGGAGGGGTTGTAACGGTTGATAGCGATGAAGCAAACTTGAATGATCTTGATGCTTCGGCTTCTACTATGGCTTTTACAATTTCGGGAGGTGGAAAGGAACTAAATGTTTATGGATCGGTCAACCTGCCTGCGACTGTAACTTCAGATGTGGACACCTACAATTTTTTGTCCGTCAATTCTGAGTCGCTGGATTTTAATAATGGACCAGGAACTGACGACGACCTCAATTTTGTTGGATCAGGCACATGGTCGTTGGGTAGTAGCCTTAGTGCCAAATCAATGACGATTGAAAGCGGTGTGGTAACTACCAACAGTCATGATCTAACAATAAAGAATGACATAAGTTTTCTAAGCGCGAATTCAAAAACTCTGACGCTTGGTTCTTCTACAGTCTCAGTGGGCTGGCTTTCCGCTAACACAGCTGAAAATGTCACTTTTAATGGTGGAAGCTCCGATATAACTATAGAGGGCAGCTTGCTTCTTGATACTTCACCGAGCAATAGTATTAGCCTCAATAACCTTACCTACTTGGCAAACACTAATGCCGCATTGCTTTATGACGACTTGTCCCTCAATGATTTTACAATTGAGGCTGGCGTTACGCTGAAACCGGTGGGTGATTTAACTGTGTCAACAACCAATTTTTCAGCAGTTGGTACTGCAATCGATCCAATCATTTTTGAACCGCAAACAGGCAGCTCCTCATTGACGATTAGTCAAGCAAGCGGAACGGTAAATGCGTACTATTTGGAGATGGAGGAAGTGACGGCCGAAGGTGGTGCTACATTCAACGCCTTTAGCTCCATTGATAACGGGGGAGTTATTGGGTGGGTTTTCAGTAAAACCGCTCAAACCATCAGCTTCCAGGATCTCGAAGATAAAGCAGTTGGTGATCCGGATTTTGAATTGTCAGCAACTGCCTCCTCAAGTTTGCCAGTCACTTTCACAATCGTGTCCGGTTCGGCAATCATCACTGGTACAACTCTCTCGATTACAGGAGGAGGGACTATTCAAGTTAAGGCCGAGCAAGCGGGTGACATTAATTATCATCCGGCACCTTCCGTTACAAAATCGTTCGAGGTCGAAAGGCTAGACCAGACAATTACTTTTGATGCGTTACCAGCTCAACTCCTCTCAAATGGAACATTTGAGTTGATGGCTACAGGCGGAGGCTCTATCGCAGCAGTTACGTATGCTTCTTCAAATTCGTCGGTGGCAACAGTTTCTGGATCTACCGTGACTTTTGTGAGTGAAGGAACTACAACGATCACTGCTTCACAGCTAGGAGATGATACTTACAATGATGCAGCTCCAGTTGACCAGGAATTGACAATAAGCGAGGGGGACCTCAGTCAGACCATCACTTTTGCGGCATTAGATATCAAACGATACAATGACGAACCTTTTGGTTTGACTGCAACGGCAAGTTCAAGCCTAGATGTTTCCTATGTGAGTTCAAATCAGTCTGTTGCTACGATTTCGGGTAGCACGGTTACGATACTTAGTATCGGATCCACAACGATCACTGCATCACAGTTAGGTGATGACGTTTACAATGCGGCATCAGATGTGCAGAGGGACTTAACCATTGACAAGGGAATCCTAACGGCCACAGCTGAGGACAAAGAGAAGATCTATGGAGATGCAAATCCCACACTCACGATTGCATATTCTGGTTTTGTAAACAGCGATGACGAATCAATTCTAATTACGATTCCAACTGTGAACACAAGTGTGACTTCAGCTACTGAGGTCGGAGCGCATGCTATTACTATTCAAGGCGGTTCTGCAGAAAATTATGACCTTGAATTGGTAGAAGGTGAAATGACCATAGAAAAACGAGTATTGACAGCTACTGCGGATGATCTTTTTATTCACGAAGGTGATGCAATTCCTGAGCTTACAATTTCCTATGCTGAATTGGTAAATGGCGATGAAGGCTCAGATATTGACATCGCACCAGCTATCACAACAACTGCAGGAGCAGCCAGTCCAATAGGAACATATCCTATTACCCTTTCAGGGGGAGAGGATACCAACTATATGCTTGAATTAGTGAATGGAACGTTGACGATCGACGTGGAACTAAGTACAGGAAATCTTTTGGAAGCAATGAGCTTTTACCCGAACCCAACGAAAGATTTTCTTTTCATTGACAGAGTTGAAGAGCAATTTGAACTTGAGATATGGTCACTGGAGGGAAAGCTACTTGATGAATACCTCATAAATGGAGCTTACACTATCGATCTTAGATCGAGAGAGAAAGGGACATACTTACTGGTTCTCAAAAATGGAGGAGGACTTATTGGCACAAACCGCCTGATCGTGGAGTAGAAGCTACTGTACGAATAGGCAGCTAATGGGCTCTCAGAATTTGGGGGCCTTTTTTTGTCAGAAATCTTCCAACGTGAATACTTCAGGAAGAAGCTGTCCAATTGTGGTATCTAGTACTTCATCAGAATCGCAGCAACTATGTACTCTGACCTCACTTTTTGAAAATTCATAAATAACCTGCCTGCACACTCCGCATGGAGAAGCGGGCTTCTCTGTTGGTGTGTATACCACTACCTGCTCAAGCTCAATTTTACCTTCTGCAGCAATTGCACCTGCAATCGCATTTCGTTCTGCACATGTTGTGAGGCCGTAAGAAGTGTTTTCAACATTGCAGCCCAGGTATACATTTCCTGATTTGGTCAATATGGCACTGCCGACCCGGAAAGAACTATAGGGAGCATGCGCATTTCCGGCAACTTCTCTGGCTTTCGCTTTCAATTCACTTAATTCCATGCCTCAATTTTAACTAAATATTGGGCATCACGTTTTCTTATTTGACTAATACGAGATTTTTGTAGCTTAACCGAAAAATAACAATGATGAAAGTATGTTTCCTATCTGCCATATTAGCCCTTTTTGTTGCTTGTGACCCTCCAGCCAAGGCACAGTCCAATGTAAGCGATCAAGATATTCGGACGTTGACAGATCTAAAAATTGTGTCTTTTGCAAAAGCCTACGAAGAGCAAGATACCGTGTTGCTTGATCAAATTTTGCATGAGAAGTATCAACTTGTAGATGATGGTGGGGAGGTTTACTCGAAAGCTTCTGAGATGGATTATGTTTCCAAGTATGGTGCTTCCTACGATTCCTTTGAATTTACGATCCAGAAGTTGGATGTTTTTGAAAACGGTACAGCGATGATTTTTGGGCTTGGCTCAATTGCTGGCAGCGATATTCAGGGTTCTTATTCTCAGACGTATAAGTCAACAGATGTTTTCGTGAAAGAGGGAGGAAAATGGAAGGCAATTACCACTCATGTGTCCGGGGTGAAAGAAATTAGAGAATAGACAAGAAAAAACCCCGATTCCAACGGAATCGGGGTTCTAATATAATCCAGTAGCTCGGCTACCTTTTGTTCACATTAATATAGTCACGCTCGTTGGCGCCTGTATAGACTTGTCTAGGTCGTCCAATGGGCTCACCTTTTTCACGCATCTCTTTCCACT
>JBDWQX010000279.1:0-18437 GCA_039986395.1 Cyclobacteriaceae bacterium | reverse complement strand
TTCAGTGGTGCAGGCGCACAGACGATCAGCGGTGCCGGAACGTACACGATTTTTGATTTAAGGAAAAGTGGTGCTGGAACCACTACTTCCTCTATAGCCTTGGACGTCGATAATAATTTATACCTCACAGCTGGGACGCTAGATATTGGATCTAACTCGCTGAACCTACAAAACGATGCATTTATACAAAGTGCCTTAACAAATAGTGGAGGTGATGGCTTAGTCTTTAATGGTAACACCAATCAGGAATTAAGTGGCTTGAGCAACGATGTTGTAGACATTGGAACAGTAACGATCAGTAACGCGAATGGTGTTAATATTCCCGATGGAAATGGTTACGACTTTAACATCACACAGGAGTTGAGGCTCGATGGAGGTGTCTTCAATATTGGAGGTAGTTTGATAACGTTGGAAGCTGGTACACCTGTCACACCAGTAAGTGCTTTTGATGTTGGAAATATGGTGCAAACAAATAGCTCATTTACAGACAATGGACTTAAGATAGACTTCTATACAGTAGCAGCGGACACTACAGTATTTTTTCCAATTGGAGAGTTGAAGTATACTCCGGTTCAATTTGAACTGGATGCAGGAACGACTGCAGGAGGAATACGAGTACGACCAGCGAATGAAAGACATCCCACGATAGTTGATGATGCTGAGCCAGGAACTGTTGCCGATCCAGAAATTGATGACACACAGAATGTACTTCAGTATCACTGGATCGTGGTTGCTGAGACCTTGACAAATGCAACAGGAACTGCAACCTATTTCTATAATCATTCTGATATTACGAACACGCAAACGGATACAGCAAATTTTATTTCTGCCAGACTTTTGGCAAATGGCGTAACCTGGGACAAATTCGACCCGACGTTCTTCTTGGGAGCCAGCCAATCTTTTGAGGTTCCTTTAAGTAATGTGACATCCGCAGAGATTACAGGAGATTACACTGCTGGAGCGGGAAGTTCCGATGGCATCAATGCTGATATTGAAGGTGCAATTCCTGATCAACTTGCGCAGTACGAAACAGCTTTTGTTGGTTCTGGAAACTACAGCCTAGCCGCAAACTGGAACACGCTCAATGGACCAAATGTCACAGATGGAGTAGGACCGGTGGGTGCTCAGATAATTGTGCGAAATGGAGATGACCTCACACTGAATCTCTCGAACATCAGACTCTACTCAACGGAGATTGAAAATGGCGGAATTTTAAGAGTCCCGACAGGTATCACAGGTATACGACTTGGGACTGTTACAGGCTCGGGGACAATTGTCCTGGAAGACAACGAGCTACTACCTACAGGTGAGTACACAGACTTTCTAACTTGTTCCGGGGGAGCAATTCAGTATTCTGGAACCACGACATATGGAGTGCTGTCTGGTATCTCTCAGATAAGAAAGGTAATTTTTGAAGGATCTGGAGTTCGTACAATGCCAAATAATGCATTGAGTATCTGCGATACCTTGCAGATCAATGGGCCAACGGTGGCACTTAATTCAGGGTTGAGTTATTCTATCGGTGACGGAGATTTGGATAGGTTTGAAATACAAGCAGGTGCCGTAACACTATCAAACGGGTCTACCATGGACGTGACTGGAGATTTTCTTGTGTCTGGAGGATCTTTTACGGGAGCTAGCGGCACTACAATAGAAATATCCGATGACCTGAATTTTTCAGGCGGAACTTTCGATTGGAATGGAAGTAGCGTTTCATTGGATGGGTCATCCTCTCAAAGTGTAGATGGAGACTTCACCGGAAGTGCTTCGTTTGATGATTTGACAATTAATAATTCAGACGGAACGGGAGTTACCATAAACAGCGGGGACGTGGAAGTGACGGGAACACTTACTTTGACAGATGGTTTGTTAAATACCACTGCAGCAGAAACCGTCACGCTTACATCAACAGGAAACTGGACAGGAGCTTCAAGTGCAAGTTACGTCACAGGTCCGATCACCAAGGAGAATATCGCAGTAGCTTCAACCTATGAATTTCCAGTTGGAAAATCAGCTAGGTACGCACCTGTTTCTATAGTGAATGTTGGAACTGGAGCAGATGACTGGACAGCAGAGTACTTTACCAGCACAAATCCTACTTACGATAATGGGACTTTTGATAATACAGATCCAGGATCTGGATTTAATGCACTTGCGTACGTGCGGAGCACAGATCGTTGGGAAGTTACAAGCGTGGCATCGAATACCGCTCAGGTGCAAGCTACATATGGAGCACACAATAATTTCCCAGGTACGAATATCCGACTCGTTTGGTGGGATGATGAAGCAGTGCTTGATGGTGATGCAGCAGAGAACAGATGGGAAAATCAAGGCGGGCAAGTTGTTGGAACCGCCACGTCGGGAACTGTGACTTCCGAGGCAGCAGTATTTTTTAGTACTCGACAGTTTGGAGTAGGTTATGCCCCAGAAGACCCACTCCCAGTTGAGCTGATCTACTTTAGAGGACTTGCAGAAGAAAATCAGGTGCGACTGGAATGGGCTACCGCCACGGAGCTAAATAACGACCGCTTTGAAATCGAGCATTCGTTGGACGGAATCACCTTTGAGAAAATCTCCGAGATCTCCGGAAATGGTACCACCAGTCATGAAACCGAGTATGGATTTACTGACTCGAAGCCTGCACTTGGGGTCAACTATTACCGATTGAAGCAGGTAGATTATGATGGAGCTTTTGAGTACTCGAATGTAGCCCGTATAGTCAACGACTTTGTTAAGAAAGAGATTTCAGTTACAACATATCCAAATCCAACGACGCCTGAAAATCTGAATGTGCGATTTGCATCAGGTGATGATCATACAGCTGTTTCCTTGAAAATAGTGGATTTGACAGGACAGATATATTACAGCAAGACGATTGATGGAGCACTTGGTTTTGATAAAGCAATCCTTCCTCGCCAAAATATGACTCCCGGTATTTACTTCCTGATAATAGTTCAGGGAGAAAGCGTGAGTGAGCAAAAAATTGTGATTAGGTAAGTTGCCACTTTAATGGAACCCTGATGATTGGCAAATAGGCATGTCAGGAGCCACCTAGAAATTATTCACAGAATTAATCAAACAGCAGGCTACAAAGCCTGCTGTTTCTGTTCTAAGTGTGTTCTTTCCAAGAGAGATTGACTCAAATCCTTGATCGGCAGCAAATTGCAATTCCTCAGCACTAAAATCACCTTCAGGACCTATCAGTATGCAGACATCCTTTTGAGTCTTCAGTCGAGTGCTGAGATATTCGTGCTTAGGACTTACATGAGCTATAAATTTCTGATCAGCTTCTTGATTGCAGACAAACGCCTGGAAACTTGACATTTCGTTTATCTTAAGTTTGAATGGACTGCCCGATTGTTTCATTGCACTGATTGCCTTCTTGTCAAGCCTATCAAGTCTAAGATTCTTTCTTTCCGAATGTTGTGTTTTTAAGAAAGTAAGCTCATCAACTCCAATTTCACTCAATTTTTCCACCATCCACTCCATTCGATCCGCGTTTTTTGTGGGAGCAAGTGCTAAATGAATGGAGAAGCCCTTTTCGGGCTCAATTGTTGACTCGATCACCTCAAAATCGCAGCTCTTTTTTGAAACACCCTTAAGAACCGCACGATGTTTACCTCCTTTTCCGTCAAACACGATGATTTCATCTCCCGAAGTATGCCTCAGCACTTGCGAACAATGCCTTGATTCCTCTTCTGAAAGACTTCTAATGCCCTTATTGACTTCTTTTTCGTAAAAAATTACCATTTATCTATAAAAAAATACCCTCATAAACATGTTTTTACAAAAATATGGTTGAATGTGGATAAAAAAATAGCCATTAAATTAAATATTTTCGTAAATCAACTATTTTTGAGCTACAAAAATATCTTGAATAGTAAAAACCATGGCTCATCTACGATTTAATGCTCTCAATTTAGTCCAAAACAGAAAGAAGGTTGAGGTTCAGGCTCCTTCGAAACGAATTTCAGATTACTTCGGGGAAATGGCATTTGGCAAAGACCAAATGAAAAACACATTATCACCACAGGTGTATAAGAAGGTTGTGAACGCAATTGAGCATCGCAAAAAAATAGACATTGATACAGCTGATGCTATTGCTGCTGCAGTGAAAAATTGGGCAATGGAAAGAGGAGTAACTCACTACACACATTGGTTTCAACCTTTAACTGGAGCAACGGCCGAAAAGCACGATTCTTTCTTCGATCCTCAGAAGGGAATGGAGGTCTTTCGAGCGGAAGCGTTGGTTCAACAAGAACCTGATGCCTCCTCATTTCCAAATGGAGGTATTCGAAGCACTTTTGAAGCGAGAGGATACACTGCATGGGATCCATCTTCTCCAATTTTCATCTACGGTAAGACACTTTGTATTCCAACAGTATTCGTTGCTTACACAGGTGAGGCGCTAGATTATAAAGCACCACTGTTAAAAGCACTTGATGCCGTTGATAAGGCCGCAGTAAAGGTTTGCAAGCTATTCGATCGGAACATAACCAAGGTGAATGCTTCGCTCGGCTGGGAGCAAGAATACTTCTTGATTGACAAGGCACTTTATACCGCCCGTCCAGATTTGGTAATGGGCGGGAGAACAGTCTTTGGGCACAATCCTGCCAGAGGTCAACAATTAGATGATCACTATTTTGGCTCGATCCCGTCACGAATTTACGATTACATGAAGGAGTACGAAATTGAGGCGCATCGCCTTGGTATACCCTTGATGACTCGTCACAATGAGGTAGCTCCAGGTCAATATGAGGCTGCTCCAATGTATGGACCAGTAAATGAAGCAACAGATCACAATCAATTACTGAAAGATGTAATGGAAAAAGTGGCGAATAAACACAATCTGAAAGTACTTTTCCATGAAAAACCGTTTGCTGGATTAAATGGAAGTGGCAAGCACAACAATTGGTCCCTGGTGACGGACACAGGTGTGAACTTGTTTCAGCCGAGTAGCAGTGCTAAGGATAATCTACTTTTTCTGACCTTCTTTATTTCTACGATTAAAGCGGTGCATGAGCATGCCGATATGCTGAGGGCAAGTATCGCATCTGCAGGTAATGATCACCGACTAGGGGCAAACGAAGCTCCTCCAGCCATCATCTCTGTTTTCATAGGTTCCACATTAACAAAAGTCTTGGATCAGTTGGAGAAATCTGGAGATGTAATGGTGGAGAAGGGAGATAATCTGTACATGAAATTAGGTATCGATCAGATTCCTGAGATTATTCTAGACAATACCGATCGAAACAGAACCTCACCTTTCGCTTTTACCGGAAATAAATTTGAATTCAGAGCTGTCGGATCCGACACAAACGTATCGTTTCCAATGACAGTTCTAAATCTGATTGTTGCTGAACAGCTTGCTGATTTTCATAGCAAGGTTACCAAACTCATTGATGGGGGAAAAGATCGACGACTAGCCATGATTGATGTGCTTAGAGATTACGTGAAGACATCAAAGAATGTGAGATTTGAAGGAGATGGTTACTCTGAGGATTGGGTCAAGGAAGCGACAAAGAGGGGACTGTCCAATGTTAAGGATACACCTCGAGCTCTTGATTTTTCAGTCACTGACAAAGCGGTTAAGCTCTACGAAAAGCATAAAGTCCTAACGAAAATCGAGGTAGATGCCAGGCATGAAATTAAGTTGGAAAATTATGTAATGAATGTTCAGATAGAATCAAGAGTTATGGCTGACATTGCACTGAATCATATCATTCCTACAGCGACCAAGTATCAGACAAAGTTGATTGAAAATGCAAGAGGACTTGTGGACTTGGGAATTGATGCTACTGAGGTTAAGCAAACGATCGAGGAAGTCTCCACGTACATTAACGATGTCCGAAAGCTCTCAATTGAAATGACAGATGAAAGGAAACGTATCAACCTTGTTGAGAATTCGCGCGAAAAGGCAATCGAGTATGGCGACAATGTCAAGAAAAAGTACTTTGGTAAACTGAGATATGCCGTGGATAAGCTTGAATTGCTTGTTGATGATGAGGATTGGCCTCTTGTGAAGTACCGTGAAATGTTGTTTTTAAAATAACTCTTCTCGGTGAATTCAAAGAAAAGGGCATCTCGAATTTATTTTCGGGATGCCCTTTAGCTTGACTAAAAGAATTATTTTTGGGATCTAATACTAAAAAATGGATTATAACACGCAGAGAACGCATTTGAAGCTAAGAGAGTACGGGAGAAATGTTCAAAATCTTGTTGAGCATCTCAAAACGATTGAGGATACAGAAAATAGAAACTTAAAAGCAGGAATGCTGGTGGAGTTGATGAAATCAATCAATCCGGATATAAATAAAGATTCCAGTGATTATGATCAGAAGGTATGGGACGACCTGTATATCATCTCGAATTTCGAATTGGATTTTAAAGGTCCTTTTGAAAAGCCAAATGCCGAAATATTAGATAAAAAACCACAGAGGCTGGAATACTCAGCTAATCAGATAAAGTTTAAGCACTACGGAAGAAGTGTTGAAATCTTGATTGAGCAAGCGATTGCAATGGAGGACCCGAAAGAGAAAGAAGGAGCAGTGGTAGCGATAGGCAGATTGATGAAGTCATTTTTCCAAACGTGGAATAATGATACAATCGAGGATGAGCAGGTTTTAAAAAATATCAAGCAGCTGTCTAAAGATCAGTTAGATATCAACCTTGAAACAGTAAAGGAGTTGGGGTTGTTTGATTCAGACAAGAAACCTCCTACCAGAAGCTTTAGGAGCAATAACAATAATAATAAGGGTGGAGGCCGTCGAAATAATCAAGGAGGCAAAGGGCGAAGGAATTCTGTAGGAAAAGGTGGTGGTCAAGGCGGAGGCCAAAACCGAAGAAGACACCACAATTAATTACTTAGCAGTTAAATTGTAAATTGGATATAGATACTTCGTATCCCTTTTTAAACAATTAACTAACCCATCACATCATGTCATCTTTTAAGGTAGAAGGCGGACACAAACTCAGTGGCGAAATTGTTCCCCAAGGGGCAAAGAATGAAGCACTTCAGATTGTTGCTGCTGTTTTGCTTACCGACCAAGAAGTTGTTATCCATAAGATTCCACAAATTAGGGATGTAATAAAGCTGATTGAATTACTGGCTGACCTTGGAGTTGAGGTTAACAAGCTAGACAAAGAATCATACTCATTTAGAGCTGCCAATGTCAGCTTAGACTTTCTTGAAACAAAGGATTTTAAGGAAAAAGCTGCGCAGCTGAGGGGATCTATTATGATCCTTGGCCCCTTGCTTGGGAGGTTTGGCACTGCCAAAATGCCAAGCCCTGGTGGCGACAAAATTGGTAGAAGAAGGGTGGACACTCATTTTGTGGGCTTTCAAAAACTTGGCGCAAAGTTCAACTACGATTCTGCGACTTCATTTTACACCGTCGATGGCTCGAATTTAAAGGGTGCCTACATGCATCTGGACGAAGCTTCTGTCACAGGGACTGCCAACATTATTATGGCAGCCGTTCTCGCAGCAGGGGAGACAACAGTTTATAATGCCGCATGTGAGCCGTACATTCAGCAGTTGTGTAAAATGCTGGTGAGGATGGGAGCTAACATTGAGGGAGTTGGTTCTAATTTGTTAAAGATTGAGGGTGTTAGCTCCCTTTCGGGAACGGAGCATACATTGCTACCAGATATGATTGAAGTCGGGAGTTTTATTGGGCTTGCGGCAATGACTCAATCAGAGCTCACTATTAAGGACGTGCAGATAAAGGAACTAGGAATTATTCCGGATACGTTCAAAAGACTTGGGATAAAAATGGAATTTAGAGGAGATGATATTTATATCCCTTCTCAATCACATTATGAAATTGACACCTTCATTGATGGCTCTATCCTAACTATTGCAGATGCCATTTGGCCAGGACTCACACCGGATCTACTAAGTGTGATTTTGGTGACAGCAACACAGGCAAAAGGAACGGTCTTGATTCATCAAAAAATGTTCGAAAGTCGTCTGTTTTTCGTGGATAAGTTGATTGACATGGGGGCTCAAATTATTCTATGCGATCCGCACCGAGCAACAGTAATTGGGATCAATCGACAGCATGCGCTTCGAGCTATCACTATGACTTCTCCGGACATACGAGCAGGTGTTTCATTGCTCATTGCTGCCCTTTCAGCCGAGGGTACTAGCACGATCAACAACATTGATCAGATAGACAGGGGGTACCAGTTCATTGATCAAAGGTTGAATGCCTTGGGCGCGAAGATTGAGCGTATTAATTAGTAGACTTCAATTACTACTAGCTATTGACTTTCTCTTCAAACAATTCAATACAATTTCCAGAACATTTTTTCTTTGCTTCGATTAGCTTAGATCGAAGGTTTTGCAGGTCTGTGATTTTCTCTTCAATCATTTTCAGTTTAGGTTCTACGATCCCTAATACCGATGGACAATTCATCTCGTTGATTTCTTCCAAAACCAGCAGGTCTTCTACTTCGTCAAGTGAAAATCCAAAGCTTTTCATTTGCCGAATCAGGAATAGTCGTTTAAGTATTTGTTGGCTGTAATTCCTGTAATTATTTTCTGTTCTGGATTTTCTGTCCAGTTTGATTAGCCCAATTTTTTCGTACCATCGTAGAGTATCTTTCGAAAACCCGGTTTTTTCTGAAACTTCTTTGATCTGCATTTTTCAAATTTACTAAAACATTGGAGTTTACTCCAATGCGTATAAAAGAGTAAACTAAAAAAGATGAAAAAGTTATTTGCTCTGACCTTTTGTATTGCCTGTGCTAGAATGACCACTATTGCCCAAGATCTATCTACTAACCAAACTCAAATTATCATGGACTCCACACTCAATTCTTCTCTTTTTGTCTGTAAGCTCACTGGACCAGAACTTCAAAAGAGAAAAGCGGCACTTCAGAAAGAGATTTTCGAGCGGGTCGAAAAAGTTACCGAAGCTGAAAATGGGTACATTTTTTACTTTAAGGATGAAGGCGATTTTATTGAAAAATTGGTTGACTATACTTTGGCTGAAAAGAAATGCTGTCCCTTTTTTCAATTTGATTTAACAATTAGACCAGACAATGAAGGTATTGAATGGAAATTGAGCGGCCCAGATGGAGCGAAGGAAATTATGAAAGATCTATTTGTGAGATAATCTTAAATGAAATAGCAAGCTTAATGACTTCATCGTTCCCAAATGCAGGCTAATAAGTCAAGAAATGAACTCCTAACAATTGTATCCACTTCCGCGTATCTTTAAAGTCATGCGCCAATTTGCAATTTCTTGGGTAGTTCTAATAGGTCTCTCCTTTCTCATTTCCTTTTCCTACGAGCCTGAAAAAAAGATCAATGGGGTGAGTTTGGTATCTCCACCTAGAGAAATTGAGCCTACGAAACTGGACGAACTAAAGTCGATCAATGCTGGTTGGGTTGCGATTATTCCCTACGGTTTCTCAAGATCTGGAGAGGGAAATGTTACGTTCGATCACGAACGGCAATGGTGGGGCGAAAAGACCGAAGGAACCTGCGAATTGATTGGTTTTGCCAAAGCAAAAGCTTTGAAAGTAATGCTAAAACCTCATGTTTGGGTGAGGGGAGAGGGTTGGACGGGAGATTATAAACTGTCAAAAGAAGAAGACTGGAAGATTTGGGAAGAAGATTTCTCAAGATATATTTTAAGCCATGCCCGTATTGCTGACTCTCTGAATGTAGAAATACTATGCATTGGAACCGAATACAGAACACCAGCAAAGGAGCGTCCAGACTTTTGGAGAGGGTTAATTAAAAATGTTAGAAACGAGTACTCTGGTAAAATCACATACGCTTCCAATTGGGATAATTACATGAATATCACATGGTGGGATGAGGTGGATTACATCGGTATTGATTCTTATTTTCCTTTAGCAGAAGGAGATAGTCCAACATTGGAGGAAATAAAAGAAGGCTGGGTTCCCTTAAAAGAAGAACTCGAAGCTTTCTCCTCAGAGTGGGGTAAGAAGATTTTATTTACCGAGTACGGTTTCCAGAGTGTCAAGGGTGGCGCAGGCAAACATTGGGAAGTAGACAAAGCCCTTGAAAACGCCAATATGGAAGTTCAGAGCAAAGCCTATGAAGCTACTTTTCAGTCTTTGTGGAATGAGTCATGGTTTGCAGGAGGTTTTTTATGGAAATGGCATCTGACAACTCGAGGGGCTGAACGAAACAAGACACGGTTCACTCCGCAGGGAAAACCCGCCGAAGGAGTTATTGCAAAATGGTATGGAAAAAGCAGTTAATTTACGATCTCCAATTATTTAATATTTATGAGTGACGAAAAAGGCAAAGACGAAAAAGGCAAAGTAGAAGAAATTCTTGCTGAATTAGGTAAGAAAATGGACCAGCTAATTAACGAAACAAAAAAGGCTGGAAGCAACGTGTCGGAGGAGGCAGAAAAGAAAATTCAGGACCTTAAAAAGAAAAAGGAAAAATTAGAAGAGGATTTTGAGGGATACTCATCTAACAGCGGTGAAAAATGGGAGCATGCTAAAATTCACTTAAACGAAGCTGCCACAGAAATACGAAGAGCCTTTGAAGCCATGTTTAAAAAGTCTTAGTCCTTTTGGTAAAGTTGGATTCGTTCAAGTAGTACATCTTTTTTTTGTGGAGTAATAGGGATTCGTACCTCTCCAATCTTGACAAAATTTTTCCCCAAAGCCTCAACTTTACTCACGTTCAAAATATAAGATCGGTGAGTCTGAAGAAATTGCTGTTCTGGGAGGGACTTAGAGAAAGATGACATAGTCCCTTTAATCAGATACTTCTTATTCGGCGTATGAATTTCAAGGTAATTTCCGCTTGGTCTTACAAAAGAAATATCCTTGAATTCAATCTTAACAAGAAGATACTCATCCCGTACAAAGAGGGCATCTTGTAAAATAATTTCTTTGTGATCATTTCCTTCAACTGAAACAAGATCCGCATATTTTTTCATTGCCACTCCAATGGCAGCAAAGAGGTGTTGCTTTTTTATTGGTTTGATCAAATAGCCAAAGGGACTAGTCTCCGTCGCCTTAGAAATGGTCTCGGGATCATCAAATGACGTAAGGAAAATGTATGGAAGGTCGAAATTTTTATTGATTTGCTCCGCAAGCCAGATACCCGTTTCCTCGCTCTTTAATTGAATATCGAGAAGAGCTAAGTCTGGTGGATTTAGCTCCATTTCAGCAAGGGCACTTTTGGCGTTATTGAAAATGCCTGTTACCATGTACCCAAGTTCTTCTAGTAATATCTGCAGGGGTTTTGCAACCAGCAATTCATCTTCAACAATCAGGATTTTTAGTGGGCCCATTTGGGTAGCTGACTAAATTCTACTTTCGATATCCATGTGAAGATAGATATTTCATTAAAAAGGCCGATCAAGACTTTTCTCGATCGACCTTTAATTTCAACCAGCTATGGTCCTTCAATGTTCTAATGGACAATTGAATTACGAGTAAATTATTCTCGATCAACTATTTCATCAAAAAAAAGTGATGAATAGTGCATTCCTGGTAGTTGAAATAGCTCATTGTGGGGGTGAGTACGTTTTGCAAACGTCGGTGAGTATGAGTGCTATTCCTTAACTCTCCTTGAATTTTTGTAAGGATTATATCCGTTTAGCTCCTTTTGATAAAACCCTGTCCCATCATAAGGTCTTGAATCGGGATTTTGCTGACACTGCTCTGAGCAGCACCCTTCGTACACCCTAGCTCCTTCATCACTCATTGGAATGTGCATGTTGCAATGAGGATTGGCACAGTTGACCATTCTGTCAGAAGGTACGCCTGTTACATAGCAATGAGAAGTAGTACTTGGATTGACTGTGTTGACTTCTTTTACAATACGATTATCAAAGACGTAGCATTTGCCTTCAAAATCCTTCCCTTCCGCTTCCAGTCCATACTTAATGATTCCGCCATGCAGCTGATAGACATTTTCAAATCCTTGTTCGAGCAAATAGGCACTTGCTTTTTCACACTTAATGCCGCCAGTGCAATAGGTGATGACTTTTTTGTTTTTGAATTTCTTTAGTTCTTCAATCTGCTCTGGAAAATCTCTGAAGTTATCAATATCGAGCGTGACGGCATTCTTAAACTTACCGACCATGTGTTCATAGTTGGACCTGACATCCAAAATGATGGTATTTTCATCCTCTTCTTCGAGTACTTTTCTGAACTCCGAAGGTTCTATGTACTCTCCCGTTTTCTGCGTCGGATCTACGTGACTCAAGGACGAATGAACAATTTCCGGTTTTACTCTCACATGAAGTTTTTGGAATGCTGGCTGATCATTGACATCTACTTTAAATTCTGTATGAGCGAATCTTGCATCAGTGGTAACAGCATTCATGTAGGCTTCGCAAGCTTCTTGTGTGCCAGAGACCGTGCCATTGAGTCCTTCGGAGGCAACGATGATTCTTCCCCTTAAATCTAGATCCAAGCAAAGTTGATGATGTTCTTCCCTAAAAATTTCAGGATCTTCTATATGCGCGTAGCAATAGTAAAGTAGTACGTAGTGTTCCATAAAACGCGCCCTGTTTCAGCAGGGTGTTTAATTTTTGCGTAGCAAAATTAGTAGAAAGTTTTAAGTAGAAACGATAAGAAGAGCTTAAAATCGGGCTTAGTTTGTTGCGATGTTAGACCAAATTTTTTTCAGAATCAGGGAATGAGCTTGTGATAGAGTAAATTCTCGTTGCCAAGTCTATGGCTCGTTGCCAAACCTTTAAATCTCTAAAGATATTCATCCAATACTTTCCTCTTTTGACTTTAAACTATTTACTAACCTCAATAGCGGGATTTCCAAAGACAGTCTTACTTTTCTCAACATCTCCAACAACCACAGATCCAGCTCCAATTCTGGCATTCTTACCAATGGTAACTCCCGAAACTATTGTAACACCAGAGCCAATGAAGGCACCCTCCTCAATAGTAACTCCAGAGTTGACGATGCTGCCTGCTCCAATCTGAACAAAGTCAGAAATGTTTACTTCTTGCTCGATTAACACTTTGGAATTGATCACATTGTGCTGACCAATTTTTGAATCGTTGGAAAGAATTGCACCTGCATTGATGAAATTTCCATGCCCAATTTCTGAGGATGCAGAAATGGTTGCAGATTCGTGGATCGCATTCATTGGCATTACTTTCCGAGTTTCCATCAGGTAGTCGACGTACCTTTTCCTGAGCTTGTTATCATCCGTGGCAACGAACGCTTCGCATTTTTGACCGACTAGTTTTAAAAAACCATGATCATCTGTGGACCCCAGGACAGATACACTGTTGATTTCTTGATCGTGTGTTTTTTTATCGTCATCAAGGAATCCATAAACGACAACTCCGTTGCTATTGAAAATGTCAAGCGCAGCTTTTGCTAATCCCTTTGACCCGAAAATGATTACTGGTTTCTCCATTGACTTAATTTTTTCTGATACCGTTTCCACGGATTTTATTAGGCCGCAAAATTAGCGATTATTAACTCGCTTTAGAAGTCAGGTACTGGAATGGCAATATACTCACCAGCACAAATAGAAAGGGCAGGTAGGCATTGCGATATCGCACGAGTGAACCAAGATTTGGTGTGGTCATTGCCAGCAGAGTTGCCAGCAACCCAATGCAAAAAAGTGCAGGAAGTATGAGTCTCCAATTGATCTTAGGTTTGAGTCTCAGCCAAGACAGAAGGGAGAAGAAGGTTAAACTGAGCAAGACAAGATTTTCCACTTTGTGAACAATGCCCAAGGTTGGTGTTTTATCGAAAATGGTTGGCCGAAAGAGACCAGTATACAGTGAATTGGGCATTTCCTTTAAAACTGAATTCCACTCTGGCTTTTCCACAAAGATGTCCAACTGATTTTCACTACTTGTTTTCCCAATGATTGCTTGATTGTTTTCGTAGATCGTCTGAGGAATGCGATCGATTTTTAAGTATGGATGTACAAATTGCGTCATGGCGAAAAGAATTAAAAGGGTAGGCACAGCCACAATCCATTTCCAGATTCCTTCTAATTTTTTGAACCAATAAATACTCAAGGTTATTCCGGCAAATAAGAAGGATACAATCAACAAGTAATGCTTGATCTTGAATAAAACAAGTAGGGCCAGGATGCCAATTCCAAGTTCAAGCCATTTGATTTTCACACCCTTCTGAGCTTTTAGAATTTGAGCAACGACAATCACAAATGCGCTGTAAGAGATAGTGTCTTTTAATATCCCTGATGACCAAAAAAGAACGGATGGCAGAAAAAGGAAGAATACAACGGAAAGAGGTTTTAAACTGGGGAATAGTCGACCAAATTGAACAACAAAATAGATGGATGTCGTGAAACTGAGGAGTGCGAAATAGAGTGAGGCTATCCAATAGGATCCGCCTGACAGCATTAAAGCTACTGACAGAATTTGAATAAAGAAGAGAACTCTCGGCTGCTTAGAGTAGTCATTAGTGACAAAATCACTGGACAAGATTGACCAGACAGAATGATTGTCAAGTGTGGCCTTAGCACTTTCATAAAATGAGATACTATCACCTGGATACAAATTGTAAAAGATGAAACCTGCAACAATGCAAGTGATAATTCTAAGTCCTAGTGCCGTCGAAAAGATGAGCTTCGAGACCTCATTTTTAACAGCACGATATACTATCAATCCCAGAATTCCGATCAAAATGATATGAAGGACCCAGCTGATCATCTATTTAGAATTTCTAAACCTATGCCGCACTCAAGACATTTTTTCTCAGAGCAGTAATTTTTGTAAAGTCCAATGAGCGATTGCGAGTCAAATGCGTTTTTAATCTCTTGGTCGATTGTTGTCCATTTTTTCGTTATTTGATTGCTTTCAGGAGAAAGTGCTTCCAAGATTTTAAGAGCCTTGTCCATATAGGACTGGTCCCCGGTGCACTTACTGTATGCAGCAAACAAGGGGGCAATCGTGTTGATAATCAAATTTTCTGCTGTAGAATTGCCCAGATTTCCACCTGCCTTTTTACGTGGTTTCCCAAAATCATAGTGAAGCAGCCAATAATCGCTGACGTCAAAGTTCAGTTGCATTACAACATCCTTTGGGTTCTCAATTTCAATCAAGGTTGAAAATAGATGCCTGTTCTTTCTTACAAGTGCAGCAAATTGAGCAAGGCGAACGGTGGGAAAATTGGACGGACGCATTCTTCCGAATTTCCACATCTGTTTCTCCAGTCGACAAGTCAGTTTGTATTTTCTTTTAAGGAAGTTATACTCTCGCTGAAGCTCCTGTTGATAGTCGTCTCCCTCTTCGTTTAAGAAGCCAGCTTGACCGAAAACCAACGCCTCTACACAGAGACCATCAAGGTTTTTGGCAAGGACTTTATATGGTAATGACAGGGCAAGTGTATGAAAGGGCTCCTTGTTTACAGCAAATCCAAAGTTCTTTGCCAGACTTATATAGGTGACTGATTCCCAATCAGCATTTTCGGATTCGGATAAGTCAAGAATTTCAATCGCTTTTTGCTCCAATCGTTCTATCATCATGCGATCCAGTTGATTTGTAAAGGTCAGCGGTGAGACGCTTGAAAGTTGCTCCTGACACAGAATGTCCTTCCGTTGATCAATTAATGAAAGGTACTTTTCGTATTCGTCTTGATTGACCAATCCGCACAGCTCCAGTGTTGGAATGGGTTCATTGTTTATGCAAACATCTTGGTCGTGTTTCCAAACAACATGCAGGATGACACTGTCGTAGGCTTTGTCATGATGATGTTTGTGAGCCATCCAATCCGAAGATTTGATGTGAATTTCAATTTTACCCGCCCATTCAATGGTTCCAAGTTTTATTCTTCCCTCTTCAAAATCTGGCCCTGAATTGTGATTGTGATTCCCTTGATTGAGAACGGACAGTTCTTGACCGTCGATCGTTTGGAGCTTACCGTGAAGCTTTTGATATTTCCAGATATGGTGGAGAAAACGTTCGTCCATTACGTCCACCAAGATAGAAAGTCTCTAGATGTTTTGAAGATGGTGCGCCATCTCAACCTGCAACTTTTTTGCTTCACGTCCAGCCACTTCAGCGAAATCCTTGGATGAATCAGCATAAAGGATCGATCGGGAAGAATTTACAAGAAGCCCGCATTGCTTGTTCATTCCGAACTTGCAAACAGAAGCAAGGTCGCCTCCTTGCGCTCCCACGCCTGGAATGAGTAAGAAGTGATCAGGAATGAGACGACGAATATTAACAAGGGACTCAACCCTTGTTGCGCCGACTACATACATGGTATTGTTTCGATTGCCCCATTCTTTACTTTTCCGGATTACACGCTCGTGAAGGCTTTCGCTTCCGTCTTCTACGAGCAGATGTTGAAAATCCAGCGAGCCGGAGTTGGATGTTGCAGCCAGGATGATTACCCATTTTCTGTCAAATTCAAGAAACGGCTGGACTGAATCTTTCCCCATATAGGGGGAGACTGTTATGGAGTCGAAATTCATTCGCTCAAAGAATGCCTTGGCGTACATCGAGGAGGTGTTTCCAATATCCGCACGTTTTGCGTCAGCAATCGTGAAAATGTCTTTTGGGATGTACGCTACCGTTTTTTCTAAAGATTCCCATCCTTTGGCCCCTTGGGATTCATAGAACGCAATGTTTGGCTTGTAGGCAACCGCGTACTGGTGTGTTGCATCAATAATTTGCTTGTTGAAGGCAAATATCGGATCGGCTTCTTGTAAGAGATGCTTGGGGATTTTTGAAATATCGGTATCTAGCCCTACGCAAAGGAAAGACTCTTTATCCTTGATTTTGTCGTAAAGCTGAAGACGTGTCATAGGTGAGGGGTTAGGGTAGCGTGAAGATAATAATTTTCTCTTTTCCCTTGGCCCAAGAACCCATCTGAGGTGGAATCGATTATTTTAATTCCGGGAGTTTGTCATTGATGACCTTCCCTTTTTTTACTTCACCATAAAAGTGGATGTCGTACAGTTTCTCGTATTTTTTGATCGACTGATGAAGCTCTGGAATTGTATCGCTCCTTAGTTTTATACCCTTCCTCTCGCCTTTGTGACGAAGTTCGATATAATAACCATCTTTTAATTTTACTGGTGTAGTTGCAGGTCTAGCCAAAATAAATGCTTTTTAATACTGTGTTACAGACGAAAGTAGGAAAAACAAAGCTCATGTGAAAATAATTCACATGAGCAATTTATTGAAATAGAAATCTCTATTTAATCCCTTGAGTTTGCCACTTTGACAACAATAGTTCTGCCGTCGATGTCAGTTTCATTCAAGCTAGAAATAGCTTGATTGGCTTCATCATCATTTGACATTTCTACAAACCCGAATCCTTTAGATCGTTGTGTGTCTCGATCCATAATAATTTTAGCAGAATCCACTGTTCCGAATTCCTCAAATGCGCTTCTCAATGCGTCCTCTGTGGTTGCATAATTAAGCTTAGCTACGAAAATGTTCATTAGTACTATTAAAAAAATAAAAAAATAAGCATTCAGTAAGTCTGAATGTGGCGCAAATTTACGTTTTTTATTTGGATTGTGTCTGTTTTAGCGAAAATCGATTACTTCTACATTCGGATACTTGGAAGCATCAAACGTAAAGAAATCGTCACCAATTGTAATTTCTTCAAACCCCTGGATGGAGTAGGTGTATCGATTTCCAGTTTTTTCAAAAACAATGAATGACTCTATTTCATCTCTACTGTTGATGTTCATCCTTATTTTGAAGTAACTCCGTTCTCGACTTTCAGGGTCTAATTCAATGACCCTTATTCCATTTTCCATTTTAGAAAGAAGCGCGTATTTGAAACCTTCCTTATATAAATCATAGACGTTGCTAGGGTTTATTTCAGCTTCTTCTGCTTCGTAAGGACTGATTGTTACCTCACCGAGTTCCTCGCTAAACGTGTAAACATCTGATCCATTGTTGTAGATTTTTTGTCCTGCAACATCAAGCACATACATTGCTCCTTTGACGATGATTTCCATAGAAAGAGATTCATCCAAGCCTGCTTCTTTGTTTGTGAGCTGTTGCATGAATGTAGCTTTGAATGCTTCTGTCTGCTTGTATTTAGTACTCATCGCGTCCAATACGGCCAGTGCCTCTGGATCATATTGGGCAAACAACGTGGTACTAATGGCTAGCAGGGTTATAATAAATAGGTTTCTCATTGTCTTTAAAATCTAACTTCAATATTTACTTTCTAGCTCAGTCAATAACTGTTCCAAACTGTGTTCATCTGGAATTAAAACTTCACGGGCTTTGCTTCCTTCAAAGGAGCCGACGATACCCGCAGCCTCCAGTTGATCAATCAGTCTTCCTGCTCGGTTATAGCCCAGCTTCATTTTTCTTTGAATGAGCGAGGTGCTGCCTTGCTGGTGCATTACGATTAATCGTGCAGCGTCTGCAAACAAAGCATCTCGGTCCGATAGATCAACATCTCCTATGCTGCCTTCTTCTTCCCCAACATACTCTGGTAGCATGTATGC
>JBDWQX010000278.1:0-10765 GCA_039986395.1 Cyclobacteriaceae bacterium | reverse complement strand
GGGCCTACAAGTTCAAAGCATTGGATGAAATCGAAGGCATATTCGAAGGTCAAAAACTCAAAAAGGACCAGAACATTGTGTTGTATTGTCATATCGGAATGCAACTCACGGTGGTCTACACTGCTGCCAAATTGCTTGGCTATGAGAATGTAAAGATGTACGATGGATCTTTCCGAGAATGGGGACCAGATGAAACGCTTCCTATAGAAGTAGACTGAAATGAACCAAAGGACCCCTCCCCAACAATACTGGAATCCCTACCTGTGCGGAATTGGACTTGGACTTGTTTTGCTTGCTGCCTTTGTTGTGATGGGACGTGGGATAGGAGCTTCGGGAGCAATGACCTCACTCGTGGCAGTCGGCGTCAATAGTTTTGCAGAGCAGAATGCAGAAGCGAACGCTTTTTATGCAGGATATCTGGGTGATGGAAAGGTTCACCCATTGAAGGATTGGCTAGTCTTTGAGGTAATTGGTGTTCTTATCGGAGGGTTTGTTTCAGGCAAACTAGCAGGTCGCAGTGGGATCAAGATCGAAAAAGGATCTCTCATCTCGAACAATAGTCGCTTCTTTTTTGCCTTTATTGGAGGGGTCATTATGGCGTTTGGAACGAAGCTGGCCAGAGGCTGCACGAGCGGTCAAGCATTGACAGGAGGTGCACTTATGAATGTAGGAAGCTGGCTTTTTATGATTTCTTTATTTCTGGGAGCCTATTTGATGGCTGGAACTGCAAAACGATTGTGGACATGAATGGGCCTTTTTATGATTATGGATGGATAGGCGAAGAAGCAAGTCTTGCTTTCGCTATAGTTACAGGAATTGCATTCGGATTCTTTCTAGAACGGGCTGGATTGGGCAGTGCCAAAAAACTATCCGCTCAGTTTTACTTCAAGGATCTCACTGTGTTCAAAATGATGTTTACAGCAATTATCACAGCAATGCTAGGGGTATTCTGGCTGAATTGGGCAGGACTACTTCACGCTGAAATGATTTATCTAACCCCGACTTTCGTCTGGCCTCAAGTAATTGGAGGATTGGTCTTTGGTGTCGGGTTTATTGTTGGCGGGTATTGTCCCGGAACGTCCTGCGTAGCATCATCAACGGGTAGTCTGGATGGCGTTGTAAACCTGATTGGACTATTTGTTGGAATTCTACTGTTTGGGGAGTTTTACCCTTTTCTGGAAGGATTCTACACTGCTTCTCCACTTGGACACATCACAATGGTAGACTATTTCGAGGTGGCACCAGGAGTGATGGTCTTTGTAATTGTATCGTTGGCGCTTGGCGGATTTTGGCTATCGGAAAAACTGGAAACAAAATTTGGCAGATGAAGAAACCACCGCATAATCAAAGATTGGCAGCAGTTGCCTTTATTCTATCTTTTTTTGGCCTCCTGTTTTCATTCGTGAGTCCAGATGGACTGGGAAACGTAAATCAGAAACCAAATTATTTGTCGGTTGTTTCATTGGCTGATAAAATCAAGAATCGGGAAGATCTGCATGTTATTGATTTACGGGAAAAGGAACTCTTTGATGAATTTCACATACCGACAGCACAGCATATTCCACTTAATCGGCTGATTGAGACCACAATTCCGAGTGGAATCTTAGTTTTTTACTCTGGAGACGATTTGCTAGCCAGGCAAATGTGGGTGCAGCTTCCCGACAGTTTGAAAGTACGGTCATTCATTGTTTATGGTGGCATCCATGATTGGTACGAACGACTGCTATATCCGGAGCTTCCTACAAAAGCCAGTCAGTATGATTCAGGAATATTCAGAAATGTCCATGACCTGAGCTTGTTCTATGGCGGGCAGGCAGAATTTGTAGAAAAGGAGGACGTTTTGGAATATTACCGGCAAGACCTCACCGAAGTGGCTTGGCCCAAATCTCATAGGGAAAACGGACTGGTACGAAAGGGATGTTAGTGGAAGATCCAGCAGAGGCACCGATTGTGGAAGAAAGTCTGGAAATGTACTTTCGGCAGTTCCGAAGAAAAATCATCGGATTAAATCAAGAGATACAAACACCACTTCACTTCTCTATTCCGATGCTTTATGCAGACTGGACGGCTACTGGCCGATGCTACGCTCCGATTGAGAACCGATTGATACAGGAATTCTTGCCTTTTATTGCGAATACTCATACAGAGACTAATGCGAGTAGTTCTTTTACGTCAGCAGCCTATGCCTCAGCTAGAGCTAAAATCAAGCAACATGTGAATGCCTTCCCGGATGATGTACTCATTTCCTATGGGTCGGGAATGACGGATGTGGTGAATAAGCTTCAACGTATACTTGGACTAAGAGCACCGGAGCAGTTTGTAAGTAAAATGCAGCTCCCAGTAGAAGAGCGTCCAGTAGTTTTTGTAACGCACATGGAACATCACTCGAATCAAACGAGTTGGCTTGAAACAATATGTGATGTAGTGGTTGTCGCCCCTGATGAATACGGTACTGTTTCCGTTGAGAATTTCAGCGAAATGATAGAGCAGTATTCGCATCGAGAAACCAAAATAGCAGCTGTCATTGCCTGCTCGAATGTTACTGGAATTGCTACACCTATCTATGAAATTGCTAAGGCTATTCACAGTGCTGGTGGCTACTGCTTTGCAGACTTTGCCTGCTCCGCCCCTTATGTTAATATCGATATGCACCCAGATGATCCTGAAGAAAAATTGGATGCTATCTATTTTTCACCGCACAAGTTTCTAGGAGGTCCGGGTGCTAGTGGTATTCTAATTTTTGATTCATCCCTTTACAAGAACTCAGTTCCTGATGTTTCCGGTGGCGGTACGGTGGATTGGACAAACCCCTGGGGCGGACACAGATATGTTGATAATATAGAAGAGCGTGAGGATGGTGGAACACCATCAATCCTTCAGACGATTAGAGCAGCACTAGCCATTGAGCTAAAAGAAGAAATGGGCGTTGTAAATATCCTGAACAGGGAAAGAGAGTTGATGTCCATCCTTTGGGAGGAGCTCGGTGACTTGGAGAATGTTACCATCCTTGCGGAGAACCACATTCAACGTTTAGGAATTTTGTCCATTTGCATTGAAGGAAAGCATCACAACGATGTTGTTCGAAAACTAAACGATCGGTACGGGATTCAGGTGCGAGGAGGTTGCTCGTGCGCTGGTACGTATGGACACTACTTACTGAGTGTTGATCAGGAGAGGTCGAAAGAGATTACGGATTTAATCGATGGAGGAGATGATTCAGAAAAGCCTGGCTGGGTGCGAATATCAGTTCACCCAACGATGACGAATGCTGAAGTGGAATTTATAGCTACTTGTATTGGGCGAATTGCCTCGGAAGAATAGAAGCGAAATTGATCCTTGTTGCGATACTCCCGATAGCGCTTTCTCCCCCGCTGAAAGACTTGTTGGTAAAGGGAGTACATGAGTGGAAATTAGAATATTTAATATCCCTCGGTCAACACATTCTCAAATGGAGTTAGCTCTCCATTGTCGTTAAGAAACAAGGTATAATCAAAAAATTTGGCGGATCTGAGCGCGGGGTCGCTGGGGTCATGTTTGATAAGTGTGGCACCCCGTTCCTTCAATTGCTTCGGGAAACTAAAATTGATACGCCTCAAGTCACTTGTTTTAAACGTGTTCTTGAATAATGCGGATACTCGAATCTTCATCACTTTTCCAAAAGCAGGCGAGCTGTCTTCGCTATCCAATTTGTAAATCGATGAACCCTTGGTTACGTGGCGCATGCCTATTACACACAGTACTCCCTCATCGGGGTAGGTGGTTAAGAGCTTTTTGAATTTTGAATGAATAATGTCATCTCGGAATTTATAGTTGGTGTTGGGATTTGTGTAGTCAAAGGTGAGTCCGTCCCGCATGTCCGTAATCATAGTAGAAAACTGCTCGAAGTCAACGCCGAAGAAGTTCTCGTACTCAGAACTTCTATTTTCAATATCCTCAAGCGTATTGCTGACGAGCTGGATCGTGAAATCTCTATCGTAGTAATACAGGACTGAAAGTCCATCAAATTGTTCGCGGTGAGTGCGGGTGTCTTCGAACATTTGCTCAAAGACACCAACCGTTTGTGAAAGAGATTGCGGAATTTCCTTCGAGCCTATTAGATCATTGATGACGAAAACCGCAGACTCCATTTTGTATTCGATATCTATGCTTTTCACAAAAACCCGGTAGGCTTTTGGTAGCGACTGGTTGAATTCATAGAGATCCTGAAGGAATGCATAATTTTCCTGTCCCCAGAACATTGTGTTTCGAGCGATCTGCCTTAGAGTCAGCGAATCGCCAGATGAGAGGTATTGATTAATCATGTGGGCAGCACTTGCGCCTTGTTCTATTGCCAGAATTCTTACATTCGCCCTTTCATGAAGATACCTTATCAGCTTCATTGTTGCTCGAGGTACAGTGCGGATGCTATGCCAATGTTCCGCAAGTACAAAGACGCGCTTATCCTCTACTTCCAGTAATTCAAATCCGTTAAAATTCTCATCTTTTTCAATGCTGACGACCTGCACATTTGGTGAGGATTGAGCGAATGCCATTGCAGCTAGCAAAAAGCACGCAATGGAGGAAGTATGTCGGACTAGGTTGGTGAGAGTTGACAACATGCTATAATAACGAGCCATTACTGGTTTCCATATTTTAGATCAAATGGTAATTCAAGATGTTGCGATTTTATCTTCATTGACTTTACTCGAAGTGCTAAATCTTGCATGTGTTAACCTGTTTGCTTCAGCTAAACTATTTGATTCAATTCTCACATCAAACAGTACATTGCTGCAATGCTATTTTGTATTTTTTGATGGGGATTAAGTTTTTATACAAAACTGAAACTAATCAATTAGATTCACGTTTGTATAACTTCTTAAATCAAGATAATGGGAAATACTAAAGGTGGAAATATTGGTGAATTCGAAGAGCTGGTACTGCTCGTGGTCGGGACTCTGAATGACAACGCCTACGGTGTCGAGGTCAGAAATTTCATTATGCAGGAAACTGGTAGAAAGGTCAACATCAGTGCAGTGCATGAAGTCCTAAAACGTCTGGAGAAAAAGAAATTCATACGTTCGGAGGTCGGCGGTGCAACGGAGGAGCGAGGAGGACGACGAAAGAAATTCTTTTTTCTAACCTCTGAAGGCAAACAGGTATTGGATCGTTCAAGAGAACTTCGCAACGGTCTTTATAATAGAATACCGGAAGTTGGTTTCAACTTCTCTAGTCTGACATGAAGAAGGTACCACCCAATATTCCGGATCGGTTTCTACGCTGGTTTTGTAGGAATGATCTTCTTGAATTCATTCGAGGAGATTTGCACGAACTCTACACGTATCGGCTAGGAGAGGACGGCAAACGAAAAGCAGACCTGGCTTTTTACTGGGATGTTCTACGGTTTTTCCGCATTTCTAACATTCATAAGATCAAAAACTCAAAAACTCAAACTATTATGTTACAAAACTATTTAAAGGTTGGTTTTCGCAGCTTAAAGAAGAATTGGGCTAATTCGTTGATTAATATTTCTGGCTTATCTCTCTCGGTTGGTTGCGCTATTACTACATTCTTATTTGCAGATTTTTTTCTTAATCTCAACTCGATTCATTCCAATAGGGAGAATATTTATCAAGTTGTAAGTCAGATCCAGGAAAACAATACGAATCAAATTTATGGCCCTTCTCCGATGATCATTGGGGAAAGGCTTGAAGAAGACTTTCCGGAAATTCAGGAAGTTGTACGTGTACAGTACAAACGTGGGAATGTAAAGTTTGGAAAAAATGTCTTTCGAGAACTGGTGCTTTTTGCCGATCCCTCATACCTGGATATGTTCGACTTTCCAATGGAGATAGGAAACAAAGAATCTTTGACTCCAAGTTCGATCCTTATTAGCTCAGATATTGCAAAGAAGTATTTCGGAGAGACGGATCCTATGGGGAAGCGAATCGATATCAAATTTGATGAAGTGGTTAAATCTTTTGATGTAGGTGGGATTTTCGGTGAAGTGCCTTTAAACACAACCTTCAGACCTCAGATTATGCTGCATCTTGATTACTACTTCAAACTATCGGACGCAAAAACAAACTGGATAGATGAGGCAAAAGCGACCTTCATTTCACTAAAAGAAGGTGCTAATCCACACATCTTGAGCAGTCTCTTTGATGAGTATAAAAAAGTACAGAATGAAGCAAACTCCAGCAATCCTGTTTCATCTTTCGCCCTTCTCTCTTTTCCAGACTTGAGCAGTAAAACGGTAGAGGTACAAGATGGAATAGTCTTTGGAAATCACAAAGAGGGGACAATTGGAATCGCCGTAACAGGGATTCTTCTTATCCTGTTTGCTTGCCTCAACTACGTCAATATTGCCATAGCATCAGCGACTACCAGACTAAAAGAAATTGGCGTTAGAAAAGTGATGGGTGGAACAAAAGGAGGGATTGCTCAACAATTCTTAACTGAAAATTTTATGATCTGCGCTTTTGCGATGATTATTGGTGCCGCTTCTGCATACTATCTGCTTCTGCCTGGCTTTAATATGATATCTCCGATCGCTGTTCCATTCTCATTTTCGTCAGTCTCCACAGCAGTTGTATACTTTGTCAGCCTGTTTCTCTTTTTGGGTCTACTCTCTGGAAGTTATCCGGCTTTTTACATCTCCAGATTTCAGACGTTGAAAATTTTCAGAGGTGAGAAGAGCTTGGGCGGGCGAAATTTCTTGAGTCGCATCCTTCTTACTGCACAATTCTTTCTGGCGTTTGTAACCATTTTGGGATGTTTCATTTTTACGGACAATGCCAACTACGTCAAGCAAGTAAGTTGGGGATACGATCCTTCTGGAATTTTATCGATTCCTATTGGCGAAAACAGCACGTTAGAAGCGCTGAGAAATGAAGCTGAAAAGAATGGTGATATTTTTTCAGTGGTTTCCTCTAAAGGCCATCTGGGTGTGAATAACAATCTGGTTCCTTTTGATTACTTGCAGCATCAGTTCAAAGTTCTGACGTACGACGTTGAGCCAGGCTACCTGCAGTCGATGGACATGACTTTAAGTGATGGTCGTTTTTTCGAAGAGGAAAAGGGAGATCAAAACTCAATTGTTGTCAATGGCCTATTTGTCGAGCACATGGATTGGGCAGATCCGATAGGGGAAAGCATTGTTTTTGAAGGAAAGAGGAAAACGGTGATTGGTGTGATAACTGATGTATACCATGTCTTTTTTGATGATGATATTCAACGGCCCATGGTCTTTACTGCAGGCGATGATCAGCCAAACTTTTTGATAGTCAAGTCATCGGAAGCTGCGATTGTCGGGGTGAATGACTACCTCGCCAGCAAGTGGAAGGACATAGCTCCATTCGATCCGTATGTTAGCTATTATCAAAGCGACAATTTTGATTCTTCCTACAACAACGTCGATGCTAACATCTATCTAATGATGACAATTTCAGTGTTAACGATTTTTCTTTCCTGCTTGGGATTGTACGGGTTGCTGGCCTTTACTCTTCAAAGCAGGCTAAAGGAATTTGGAATTAGAAAGGTTCTGGGTGCTTCACGTGCCAATATTATCAAGCTGGTCAACAAGGAGTTTATTTGGATAGTGACCATTTCTTTGGGTCTTGGAGCCCCGCTTGGGATAGTGCTAATGAATAGTTTCGTTGAGAGCTTTTTTAAGATCTCGAAACCTTTCAGCATGATTCCAGTGCTTCTTTGCTTTCTTATTACGATTGCTACTATTGTGCTGACGGTGTTTGTTCAGATACGCAGGGTAACCAGAGTTAATCCTGCTGCAGTATTGAAGGGAGAGTAAGATTTTTAGGCATGTTCGTGTGATTGTCCAAGAAGCAAAACATCAAAGAGACCTTCTAGGTAATTCATTTATATGAGCTATTATTATAGTTCAAAATCACAACTATGACCAAAATTTTTACACTCCTGTTTTTTTGCTTTTTAACGTGCCCGGTTGTGGCGCAGTTGGATGGAAACTTACTGACCACGCCAGAAAAAACCTTCCACCTGGAGACTTCGAGCTTCGCTGATGTGAGCTTATTTATTCAGACAATCAAAGCTAAATCTGATTTAGTGTACACAGAATCGATGTTTACAAGCACGGAGGGCAAGGAAGTACCATTGGTGGTTTTGGCTAACCCAAAAATTTCAAGTCCGCAGGAGGCAGTCGAGTCGGGTAAAACCATCGTGTACATCCAAGGGAATATACATGGAGGAGAAGTAGAGGGAAAAGAAGCAGTGATGATTCTGATGAGAGAAATACTATTTGGCGATAAGAGTCACCTTCTCGAGAATCAAATAGTGCTATTTGCTCCCATTTACAATGCGGATGGTAACGACAAATTTGCGCCAGATAATAGAAGAAGTCAGGAGGGAAGTCCCTTATTGACAGGGGAGAGAAGAAGTGGTGGAGATTATGACTTAAATCGTGATGGCATGAAGATGGAAGCTGTGGAAACGCAAGGATTGATGAAGAATATGATCGTTAAGTGGAACCCCGATCTCTTTGTGGACCTTCATACCACTAATGGGACCTGGCATGGGAATTCGCTGACGTATGCTCCAAGCTATGGGTCAGCTGGACATCCCGCTACGTCTGAGTACACAGTGGATGTGATGCTGCCCGCAATCAAGAAAACAGTTTTAGAAAAGTATGATTTACATTTTGGAATCTATGGAGGCTATACTTTACGAGAGGGTTGGCCACCGAAAAACTTGTATACGTACAATCACCATCCACGCTATTTGGTGAATCAATTTAGCTTTCGAAATAAGATGGCTATTCTTAGTGAAACCTTCGCTCATGATCGATTCTATGAGAGAATTAATGCGGCACACAAATTCATCACGGAAATTCTGGAGTACACAAATACCAAAGGCGAGGAGATACGAGCAATTAACAGGAGGAGCGAAGAGGAGACGCTGACTAAAATAAAAAATGAAGGAGGCACTTTTACCAAGGGAGTGAGGTTCAAAATGATTCCGACAAAAGAACCGTTGACACTCAGAACCTATGATTATATTCCATACAAGGATAGTGTTGGAAATACCAGGTATGCCAGAACAGGAAATATAATCGACGTAGAAGGTGTGGCAAATTACAACGCGTTTGAAGCCACCAAAACTGCCACTGTTCCCAGAGGATATGTTATTCCAGCTAAGTTTAAATCGATCGTGGATAAACTTGAAGCTCATGGAGTTTCGATAGAGAAACTATCAAGAAATAGGACCTACTCTGGCGAGCAATTTTTGATTGAAAAATATGATGTAGCTGAGCGACGATTCGAGCATCACTTAATGGCGACAGCCTCGGGTACATTTAGCAAAAAATCATACAAAGCGAAAAATGGTGATTTCTTAGTTTCAATGGAGCAGCCTCTTGCAATGCTCATCTTCTACTTACTAGAACCAGAGTCCGACGATGGACTGGTAACATGGAATTTCTTTGATGACTACTTAAATGAGCAAGGAATTGGACAAAAATCAGTTGTTTATCCAATATTTAAATTCTGGTGATTAAAACCCACTTCCCGGCCTTCAAGAAGACAGACCCCAAGGTATCCATGATACGGTTCAGACTACCCTGGAACAGTTGCAAACCTTAGCGAATAAAGATTTTTCTAATGTTTGTTGCATATTTATCCTATCGTCAAATTCACTCGTTTGCCAAGTCCAATCTCTAAGAGCTTGTAGAGAGTTGAAAGTTGGATGTCGCTATGGCCGTTCTCTATTCTAGAAATAAAGCTCTTCTTGGTCCCTGTTCGTTCAGCCAGTTGTTCTTGTGTCATGCGAGCTTCTTTCCGTGCATCACGGATAATTTCCCCAATAGCAAATGCCTTGGCTTTGATCTCAAAGTTCGTACGTTCAGTAGTTCCTATCTTGCCATAATGACTGTCAAGATGCTCATCAAATGTTGTTAAATGCTTTTTCATATCGATCGTTTTTTGAGTTCAAAATATTCATCCTTAACCTTCAAAGCTTTATCAATTTCTTTTCTTGGTGTCTTCTGAGATTTCTTTTGAAATCCATTGAAAAGAACAACTAGGTTCCCTTCGTCGAAGCAGCAGAAAATTCGATAAATGTTGCTCTGAAATTCAATCCGAATCTCAAACAGCCCATCAGTTCCAGCTATGTGCTTAAAGAACTTAGACGGAATACGTTCGGCAATTCGGATCATGAACAACACTTGGTCAATTTTGCCTTTCAGTTTATCATTCAATGGATTAAAAAAATCTTTGAAGTGATGTCTGAAGAAGACAAGTTGCCTTTGTTGTTTCATGTAACAAAGTTAACTAATAATGGAACACGAGAAAATGTCTAAAAGGGTTTCGATTTTCTACTGCGCGTGCTGTTGGCAATTCCTAACTAGTTGTATTTTATGGAGCAATTCAGAGACCTCTCCCTTATTTGTTTCTACTTTATCGAAACAAATAAATTAGTTTCTTCGTACTTTAACTACAAAATAGAAACTAATGAAAGGAACCAACCTGGGGGAGTTTGAGGAATTGCTTCTACTTATCGTACTAATTCTTGAAGAAGATGCCTATGTACTTCGTATTCGGGAGGAGATCAATTCGCAAGTGAATCGAGTAATCTCGATGGGTGCGCTTCATACTACACTATCCCGTTTGGAAAAGAAGGAATTTTTAAAATCGAAGATGGCGGGTGCCACTCAGGAACGTGGAGGTCGTCGCAAGCGCATCTATGAATTGACTGCTTCTGGAAAAGTGGCGCTCAATGAAGTGAAGAACCTACGCGCAAACCTGTGGGATCAAGTCCC
>JBDWQX010000277.1:0-4542 GCA_039986395.1 Cyclobacteriaceae bacterium | reverse complement strand
TCCTTAGAAGTATATTTGGTAAAAGGGCGATCTTCTAGCTTTTCCATATACTTCTTCCAAGTGACTAGAATTTGTTCTATGAGTTCGGCATTGGTCTCACTTTGTTTGATTCTAATAATCCCGCGTTCAAACTCCATGGAGAATTTCTCATAGGCTTTTCGCATTCGATATAGTTTGATCTTTTTGCGAATAGAATTCCCAAAAAGAAAATAAGTTCCGATTAAAAGCACCAATAAGATGCCAAGTCCAATCATCAAGTAGGGATAATTGAATGCATATTCTACGGCTTGATACGTGACGTTCTCTTTAAATTTTAAAGAGTCAGGCATTACGGTGACCAGCTCTTTTAAGAAAATCGAGTCAGTGTTGGCTAAAATGATTGTGCTGTCATTGCCATTAAGTAAATAGACTGGGAGCTGTAATTTTTGCACTAAATCTACCTCGAAGGAAGCTATCGTATAGACAGCGCTGTCGAACGCATGGGTACTATCAGTTCGGGTGGGGAAATAGCTTTTGGTGTAGTATTCAAACGGCTCAAAGTTGAATGTAGAGTCAGGGAAAACCAATTGCCAATCTAATGGGTATTTCACTGAGAGGGAGTATTGTACTTCTTCACCCACCATGATGCTATCCTTTAGAAATTTACCGAAAGGGGCAATTTCCTGCGCATAATTGAATGAAAATACTAAGCTGAATAATATACCTGCAGCAATTCTTTTACCCACTTTTCCTCATTTTATTTCTGACTTTGAACAATCGGATGAGCTTTGGTACATAATCCTCATCGGTACGGATGTTGGTGTAGTTGGCCTGATTTCTTAAACAAAATTTCTCTAGTTCCTTCTGGCGATTTCCATACGTTTGATCCAGTAATTTTCTAAACGCACCAGACGAGGTGTTTTTCCATACCGTTTTACCGCTTTCCTGATCATGAAGTGGGACGATGCCGAGATTCGGGAAAGAGGTTTCTCGTTTGTCCGACACCTGGATGACCACAAGGTCGTGTGCGCGAGCGAGTGCTTTCAGGTCATGCTCATAGTTCTCATCAACGAAATCTGAAATTAGAATCACGACACTTTTTCGCTTAAGTAAATTTAAGGTGAAACTTATGCCCTTAGCCAAATCAGTTTGTTTAGACTTTGGTTCTAGATTGAACACATTAGAAACAATGTTGAATGAGTGCTTCAATCCTTTTCCCGGTTTTACATATTTCTCCTTTTGATCCGAAAAACAAATGAGTCCAACCTGACTATTTTCTTTAATTGCTGAGATGGAGAGGAGCGCACAAATTTCTTTGCCTACGTCAAGTTTTTGCTGTCCCTCTTTACCTATTTTCTGTGAGGCACTCACATCAAGGATGAAAAAGACATTCTGCTCTTTCTCTTCTTTAAATGTCTTTACGAAAGTACCATGACCTTTGGCGGAAACATTCCAGTCAATCGACCGTACATCATCTCCATACTGATAGGAGCGAACATCGTCAAACTCCAATCCGGATCCTTTGAAAATAGAATGAAAGTCTCCTTGCATCTGGGAGTTGATAGCCTTCCGGATCCTGATCTCGTATTTTCTAAGCTTCTTGAGGATGTCCTTCATTCATTGTACTTTTGAGGCGCTAAAATTAAGCCATTACTTAATACTTTGGGTTTGTGAAAAAATATTTTTTGTTAATAAATGTTATCGTAGGATTTGGTTGTAGCCAGACTCTAAAAAATGAGGATGTGATACCTCCTGCAAAGATGACCGAGTTGCTTATTGATATCCATATTTTGGAAGCCAGAGTAGATAAGCTTCGTTTACCGAATGATTCCGCATTTGCCATATATAACACGTTGGAGAAGGAAATTTTCGATCAAAATGATTTGACAAAGTTGGAGTATGAACGTAGCTATCAACACTACTTATCTAATCCTAAGCACTTGGATCAAATCTATGCTGTAGTAGTCGATAGCCTGAATGTGATTCAAAAAAGAGGGTATAAAGAAGAAGCTGAATTAACGAAGGTGAGTGATTTTAAACCAAGTTTGGATTCTATGGCGGTAAACAATAGGAAGTTGAAACCTTTAGAATTATCTAGAGATTCAGTATTTAAAAAATAGAAATTGAATTATTACCCCAAAGACATTGAGGTCAAATTAGGTTTTGACAAAGTAAGGCAGTTGGTAAAGGACCGGTGTATCAGCACATTAGGCGAAGACTTTGTGGATCGATTGGCACTTTCGACCAATACATCGAAGATCAATGAATGGATGGATCAGACACGAGAGTTCATTCAAATATTAACAAGCGGTTCGTCATTTCCACAATCGAATTATACAGATATATCACCAGCCCTCAAGCGTTCAGAAGTTCCTGGAAGTTTCTTGGATGAGGAGGATTTCTTTGAAGTCAAACTAGTGCTCGAGACACTTCTCAAGATGTTGAAGTTTTTTGAAGTGCATGAAGAAGATTATCCTGTCTTATCGGCTAGGGTAGCACATATCGAATTGGAAGATTCGTTGTATTTGGCTCTGGATAGGAAGATTGACGAGAAAGGACAGTTGAAGGATGATGCCAGTCAGGAACTGATGTCTATTCGAAGTGCTATTTCCAAGAGTCAAGTACGAGCACGAACGGCAGTCAATAAAATATTGAAAGAAGCTAATAAGCATGGCTATTGTCCAGAATCTCCAGCATTAACAATCAGAGAAGGTCGTATGGTAATTCCAGTTTTGGCTGAGCATAAACGACATATCAAGGGCTTTGTGCATGACGAATCTGCTACTGGACAAACCGTGTTTTTAGAGCCAGCTGAAGCATTAGAAATCAACAATGAAATCCGAGAGCTGAGATATGCAGAAAGGCGAGAGATTGTTAGAATATTGACCGCTTTAACAGATGAACTTCGAGATAATCTCCCAGAAGTTAGAAAAGGAATCAAAGTGCTGGGTGTCATGGATTTTATTCGGGCCAAAGCAAGATTTGGAATAGATTTCGATTGCACGTGTCCTGAGTTGTCGAAGCAGCAGAAAGTAAATTGGCAACTGGCTCGGCATCCAATTTTGGAGGCAGCACTCAAAGAACAAAAGAAGAAAATTGTTCCCCTCAATCTTGTATTGACAAGAGACAAAAGGATCATGTTGATCTCAGGGCCTAATGCCGGGGGAAAATCTGTTTGCATCAAAACCATTGGTTTGCTGCAGTATATGGTACAATGCGGCATGCCGGTTTCTGTTTCTGAAAGCTCTGAGTTTGGAACATTCTCCTCTGTTTTTATTGATATTGGAGATGAACAGTCTATCGAAAATGACTTGAGTACTTATAGTTCGCACTTGACGAACATGAAGCATTTTTTAGAGCAGTCGACCAGAAATACGCTCTTCTTGATTGATGAATTTGGTACAGGTACCGAGCCACAATTTGGAGGTGCCATTGCAGAAGTGGTCTTACTGGAATTGAACAAAGTGCAGGCCTTTGGTGCCATAACCACCCATTATGGCAATTTGAAAAAAGTGGCCGACAAGGAGAAAGGTGTGGTAAATGCGGCCATGAAGTTTGATGTGAAGAGATTGGAGCCGATGTACGAATTGGAAATTGGTAAACCGGGAAGCTCTTTTGCTTTGGAGATTGCAGGGAAGATTGGTCTCAACCCTGAGATGCTTAATCGAGCGAAGAAGAAAGCAGGGATTTCTCACGTGCAGTTTGATCGACTGCTGAGTGAATTGGAGTCCGAGAAAAATCAAATTGCCAAAGATAAGAAATCATTAGACGCTAAAAACAAGCGACTGACTGATGCGATCAAGGATTATGAAGACTTGAAGAAGTATTTGGAAAAAGAAAAAACCAAAGTACTTAAAGATGCTAAGGAAGAAGCAGCCAGAGTCATACAGTCTTCAAACAAAAAGATAGAAGCCACCATTAAGGCCATCAAAGAATCCAAAGCAGATCAGAAACGCACGGCCCAAGCTAGAGAAGCGCTTAAAGATCATGCGGAGAAAGTGGTGAAAACAAAAGCTGAAAAGACTGCACCACAAAAAACGGTAGATACCAGTCCGATTGAAGTAGGGGATAAAGTGCAATTGAAATCTGGTGCTGTTGGTGAGGTAGAAAGCATTAAAGGAAAGCAAGTGGAATTGTTGCTAGGAGGATTGAAGTCAAGAGCCAAACTAGGTGACTTGGTCAAAATCTCATCGAAGGAGTTCAAAAAAACAACCGAAAATCGAGTGCAACAAATGACTGGTATCAATCTGAACGATAAGATGGCCAGCTTTAGTTCTACTTTGGATATCAGAGGGGTGAGAGCAGAAGAAGCCATTGGCAAAGTAGAATATTACATCGATGAGGCACTCTTGTTGGGGCATACGGAAGTGAAGATTCTTCATGGCAAAGGTCATGGCATATTGAGAGAATTGGTTAGAAATGTACTTCGAGAGAATCATAAGGTGATCAGCGCCAAAGACGAGCATGTAGAGCATGGTGGGGCGGGAATTACTGTAGTTACTTTGGATAACTAATGGGTCTACCTACTTACACTGTTCAACAATTGGCCCTTAGAAACGGACA
>JBDWQX010000276.1:0-30212 GCA_039986395.1 Cyclobacteriaceae bacterium | reverse complement strand
AAAAAATATTTGAATACAGCTGACTCTGAATTTGTGTGGCAATATCTGCTGCCTTTTCGATATTATATTCGTCTTGAAGTGCTTCAACCACTAAGTCAAAAGCAACTATTCGCGCTGTCAAAATGTTTTTGGGGATCTTTCGGTCATTTGACGTGTCCATGTCACATGAGTTGGAAAGAACAATTATGTCACTATATACCTTATTGTAGTCTTTGGTGTTATAGTTGAACATTGGAAACCTCAATTCAGCAATTAAGTCTCCCTGAAGAAAACTAGGATGATCATTCGTTGTGAGGTAGAATTCTTTATACAGTTTATAACTGCTCTGATTTTCCTTATAAAACTGTCTCAAACTATCTTTAAGCCTCCCCTTTTTCTGTTCACTTAGTTCTGGAGGTAAGAGGCGATCAAGATCATCAATACTAAAAGCCATTTAGAGCCTATTCCTAAATCGAGTGCTTGTCTTAGTGCTTCTGGAGATTGCGATGTCAATTGCCCTTTTTAGACCGGCATCTATTGGTTTTGTATTTGAGAATAACTCTTGAGATAATGATATAACCTCTTTTGAAGTTACATCAAGTGAAAATATCGGTTCAAAATACCCCTTTCTTAAGGTCAAGAGTATAGTTTCATTGTCGATGATATGATGATTTTTTCCTATATCTGATAGTATAAAATACGTATTAGGATCTGGATATTCAATTTCGCTGCCCTTCAAATTCTGCGTAAGTAGATGTGCAGGATTATTGTTATTGTCGGCAGGATTTTGTGGTGTGTCAGCTATAAAAAACATTACTTGATTTCATTTTTAAACTCATCAGTGGCTATTTTTATAAACGCATTTTTTGCACCATCATGTGCATCTAGAGCCAATTCTGACCAGTCAATATCTAAATTAACATCATTTTTAGCAATACAGTTACATTCCAAGGTGACTTTTTTTTGCTTATCGGGTCCAAAAACATTAAATATTGTTTTTAATTGAAGCCGTTTATTGGGACTTATATCATATCCACTTTGAAACAAATGTGAGATCTCATCACCCTCTCCAAAGAGCTCGGTTTCAGGAACGAAACTTAAATAGTTGGATAATTTCTTCTCATTTTCAATATCAAAATTATTGATATAAATCATTTGAGCATTAAGCAGTCCTTTGCCATACCCTAGCTTAAAATACTTTTCAATATAAGGGTTGATTAATTTTTCATTGAAGGTTTGCCACCCTGGATAATGATTGATTGTATGGAAAGATAAATAGTTACTTCCAAGCAAAATGGCAAAACTTTCATCGTCATTTCGAAAAACCATTTTAAGGTCACCTTCCTTTATTTCAGCATTTTGTGACAAAGGAGGTTCATCTGCTTTTACTTGAAAACTTAATTGAACTGGCTTTATCTCCTGTTTTTTCTGAAAACCAGAATCCTTTATTTCATTGTAATATTCAGCGATGCCAGTTACATCCCAATTGTTCTGAACTGGATCGAAACGGAAGGCACAAACGGCTTCAGTAATCTTGTGATTTAGATATTCCATCAAATCAATGACATATACTAATATAAACGTATTACACTAATAATTAGATTCTGATTAACCTAGCGCTTCTTTCATAACCTGACCAATGTCAGCCGGAGAATCTACTACGCGCAAGCCACACTCACCCATGATCCGCATTTTAGCTTCTGCTGTATCGTCTTTTCCACCGATGATGGCACCCGCATGTCCCATTCTTCTTCCCGGAGGCGCAGTCTGCCCTGCGATAAATCCAACAACTGGTTTCTTGTTGCCGTCTTCTTTGATCCATTTAGCGGCATCTGCTTCATACTGACCACCAATTTCACCAATCATTACAATGCCATCCGTTTCTGGGTCTTCCATCAGCATTTGCACGGCGTCTTTTGTTGAAGTTCCAATGATTGGATCACCACCAATACCGATCGCAGTTGATATTCCCATACCGGCTTTTACAACCTGATCCGCAGCTTCATAAGTCAATGTTCCAGATTTTGAGACGATTCCAACTCTTCCTTTTTTGAAAACGAAGCCTGGCATTATTCCCACTTTCGCTTCTTCAGGTGTGATTACTCCAGGGCAATTCGGCCCAACAAGTTTTGCACCTCGCGAGATAGCGTAAGGTTTCGCCTTCATCATGTCTTTGACGGGAATCCCTTCAGTGATGGTTACAATCACCTTGATCCCAGCATCGGCCGCTTCCATGATTGCGTCAGAAGCAAATGCGGGTGGAACAAAAATGATAGTCACATCAGCTCCCGTTGCATCCACAGCATCCTGTACTGTGTTGAAAACGGGTTTGTCCAGATGCTTTTGTCCACCTTTCCCTGGCGTAACACCTCCAACAACATTAGAACCATATTCGATCATTTGTCCGGCATGAAACGTGCCTTCTGTGCCAGTAAAGCCCTGAACAATTATCTTAGAATCTTTATTTACAAGAACACTCATTTGCTAGATTTTTGGCAAAAGTATTTAATTCACCACAGAATCAATGGTAATTCTTTTCTAACTAAAAAAGTGCTGTTGCTACGTACTAGTTCGAATTGACAACATTTCCAACACCAGTGACTTCCACATCGATTTCTGGAGAGCCTTTGTATAAAATGTTGCCGACTCCTGAAAGGGCACCCACCAGTTCTTCTGTAACCGTAATTTGAACATTTCCCACTCCTGTGAGATCTATTTCGCAATTCTCGCAAATGAAGTCAAATGCCTCGAGGTTGCTTGATCCGCTACTATTGATAGCGACTTCACGTGCTGAACCACTCATCTGAATATCTCCCACCCCTTCAATATTTACCTCAAGTCTATCAAGGTCATTGAATTGTTGCACAAAGACGGAATTAACACCTACGGTAGTTAGGGTAAGGAGTTGGTCATTGGTGATTGCCACGGTGATGGAAATTTCACCGTAGTTCCCTTCTTCCAAGTCGATATACAGGATGTTATCTCTAACTTCCGTATAGATCAAATCCATGATGTTATCATTCGCCCGAATTGAAACAGCCTGCTCACCTTGCTCAATTGTTGCGTTGATTACACTGGAAATATGAATACTTTCAAATGAGCCTACCTCTCTGCTTTCTGAAATTACATTCTCAGAACCCTGTATTTGAGGGCCATCAAGGTTTTCACACCCTGAAAGGATAATGATTGAAAACAGAACTGCGTAAATGGAAATTTTCATCTAATGATTTTTCTTTATCCTAGTTAGTTGACAGCCAAGGATCAATGACCCCGTACTGTAAGCATGTTTCATTTCAAAAAGGGAACCCCCAAAAAACCCAAAGAGAGTGTGTGAAATAGATGAAATATTCCGTGTTTCCGTTGCACCACAAGCTACAAGTGTCCTTTTTACCCTTTTGACAATTGAAACTTTCGACGAGGGCTGATATGGTTTCGTTAAATTTTGCAAATGCACTGAACACATCCGCCTTAAGTACGTAAAACTCTTTTGTAAATAATAAATCCTCTTCATATTTACATAGGTTTGAAAGGAGCTTTTTAAGCTCCTTTTTTTATTGCGCGTGCTTAAAGCCCATGATATGATAGGAAACACCAGAGAATTTCTTGGGACCCAGGTGGATAACTCTTCTTTGGTGTTCTTTCGAATGTGCTATGGCTTCTTGGTTGCAGCGGAAACTTTTGGTGCTATTCTCACTGGTTGGGTTGAAAGAACCCTGATAACACCAACGTTCACGTTTTCATTTATTGGATTCGATTGGCTCCAGCCACTTCCTGGGGATGGGATGTATTTCTATTTTATTGCCATGGGTGTTTGTGGCTTGCTGATAATGCTTGGGCTGTTTTACAAGGCAGCCACCGTTGTCTTTTTTGTTCTATGGACTGGTGTTTATCTCATGCAAAAAGCGGAGTACAACAACCATTACTACCTTCTTGTCCTCTTGAGTGCAGCAATGATTTTCATGCCCGCTCACAAGAGTCGCTCATTGGATGTTCGTTTAGGCATCACCAAGGAATCGAAGACCTGCCTCAAAGCACATATCTGGTTTTTTATTCTGCAAATCTTGATTGTCTACGTTTTTGCTAGTCTAAACAAAATTCATTTGGATTGGCTTATGGCAAAACCTATTGGTATTTGGTTCCATTCCAAAGCAAATTATTGGCTCATCGGTCCACTCTTAGATACCCGATTTTTCCAATACTTAATTTCATGGGGTGGTGTACTCTATGATGGGGCCATTGTCTTTCTCCTTCTCAATAAATCGACAAGAAAACTTGGATTCTACCTATCGCTCGTTTTCAACCTTTTCAATTCGGCAGTTTTTCAGATTGGAAT
This sequence comes from Cyclobacteriaceae bacterium, assembly GCA_039986395.1. GTDB lineage: Bacteria > Bacteroidota > Bacteroidia > Cytophagales > Cyclobacteriaceae > Ekhidna. The sequence goes on along the minus strand of JBDWQX010000276.1, from coordinate 25,900 downwards.
ATTTCCATACATGATGATTGCCTTCACCGTGTTCTTCTTCCCACCAGAAAATATTCGAAAACTCATTTTCAAAGACAAGTCAACAGTAGAAAGTCAGGTAGGAGTTTTAGGCAAACCAGTTTTTGCAATTTTAGCTGCCTACTTTGTTATTCAGCTCTTTCTCCCTATAAGACATCATTTGTTTAAGGGGGATGTCCATTGGTCTGAGGAAGGTCATAAAATGGCATGGCAAATGATGCTTAGGTCCAAGTCTGGTTACGTCCGGTTTGATGTGGTGGACAAGGAAACATTGAATAAAACACGGATCAACATGTCCGACTTCCTGAGTTTGAGGCAGCGGAGATCCATCGTTGGTGAACCTGATATGATTTGGCAATTTGCCCAACGGGTTAAGGAGGCCTACCGACAAGATGGGAAAGATGTTGCCGTGTATGCCGTTTCCAGGCTTTCTTTAAATGGACATACGCTACAGCCTTTAATTGATCCAGAAACTGACCTGGCGAGTGTCCTGTGGGATCGATGGAAACATTCTGATTGGATTTTAACTTACGATTCTTATGATTGATCTAAGGAGTGACACAGTTACTAAACCAACCGCAGGTATGCTGGAGGCGATGATGTCTGCTGACGTGGGTGATGATGTATTTGGTGATGACCCCACTGTAAATGGGTTTCAGTCGAAAATAGCTAAACTCTTCGGGATGGAAGATGCACTTTATTGCCCGTCAGGAACCATGACCAATCAGATTGCGATGAAGGTTCTAACGCAACCACAGGATGAGATCATTTGTCATAAGCACTCCCATGTTTACCTGTATGAGGGCGGTGGCATGATGTACAATTCTATGGTTTCGCCAAAACTCCTGGAGGGAAATCGAGGGCGCATCACGGCAGAGCAGGTTGCAGAAAGCATAAATCCAGACGACATTCATTTTCCAAAAACGCGACTGGTGGTTCTGGAAAACACCATGAATAAAGGTGGTGGTAGCGTTTATAATCTAAATGAAATTCAGGCAATCAAAAGGACCTGCGATAAAAATCAATTGCGTCTTCATCTTGATGGTGCTCGTTTGTTTAATGCACTAGCGGTGACAGGACATCACCCAGCAGACTATGGCAAACTCTTCGATACCATTTCGATCTGTTTTTCAAAGGGACTCGGAGCTCCAGTCGGATCTGTTTTATTGGGTAGCTCGGATTCAATAAAAGAAGCAAGGCGTGTGCGAAAAGTTTTAGGTGGAGCTATGCGGCAATCGGGCTACTTGGCAGCAGCCTGCTCCTACGCACTTGACCATCAAGTGGAGCGACTAAAGGACGATCACGGACGAGCAAGGTCCATTGGGGAGGCCCTGATAGGTTTAGACTTTATAGAAGAAGTCATGCCAGTAGATACCAATATCGTGATCGCACGACTTGATGAAAGTCTGGGTGAAAGTTGGTTTCTCGAGGAGTTGGCAAAGAGAGAAGTGTTTGCAGTCCCGTTTGGGAAAAATTTAGTGCGATTTGTCACGCACCATGATTTCACTGAAAATGATCTCGATGAGTTTGCTAACGTTGTCTCTGCTATTCAGGCTTAGCAGCAGTTTTATTTTTTCCAGTTACTAGCCACACTCCAAGAAATACAAGGACACATGCAACCAGATGTTTCCATAAAAACACTTCGCTAAAGAACAAGATCGCAGTGATGGTGGCAAAAATGGGATGCAGGTAAATAAAGGCTCCAACGACGGAAGAATTCACTCTTGCGAGCGTCCATACATTAAGGAAATAGACGACTACAGTAACGCCAATTATGGCATAAGTCATACTGTACCAAACTTTGACTGGAAGGATGCTCAAGTCAACCACACTAGCCTCAGAAAAACCGATCGGCAGAACGATAAGAACAGCTAGCGTAAAAACCCAGGTAACTACCGTCATCGGCTTGTATCTCATCATCAGCGGCTTAACTATGACCAAGTAGCATGCGTAGCTTAGACCATTGGCTAGCACCAGAAGGTCGCCTCTCCAGTCGCCTGATACCTCCATTGATGATGGTTTGTAGATAATAATTACGGCTCCTAGCAAGCCCAGAAGAATTCCGGCAATTTTTTTTCTAGTTATTTTTTCCCCAAGCAAGGTGGCAGCCCAGACCAGTGTAAGAATTGGAGTAAGCGTCATGATAATTGACCCGTTTACAGCTGACGTCAAACTGATTCCTTTGTAGAAAAGAAGTTGGTTAACCGCAATACCAGTGATCGAGCACAAAAGAAGTCGCCAACCATCTTCTTTCCAGTTGATTTTTTCCCGAATGAAGAAGTAGAACATCCAGAACACTGCGGTAGCAATAGTCACTCGAAATACAATAAAACCAAAGGGTCCTACATACTCTGGGACAACGATTTTAAGCACATTGTAGTTGATGCCATACAGCAGGCTCACGAGCGTTAGGGCTCCATATGTTTTTACGTTGGACCAATTCACGGCGGCAAATGTAGAGGGGAGTCATGATTCAGATTCACTGTTTGGGAAATAAAAGTAGTAGAAGAAATGCATAGTTTCAGAGCTGAAGATTGTTTTTAGCTGCTATTAGTTCAACACATCCAGTTGATTAAAAATCTTCATCCAAATCCTGAAGCTTCGAAACATCAATTTGGCTAGCTTCGGCCCATGAAATTGAGTTCCGCTTCTTTGTTTGCAATTCCTGCGCTTATTTGGGGCTCCACGTTTTTTGTCATCAAATTTCAACTTGGAGCTGTTGATCCCACCTGGTCTGTTAGTTATCGTTTTATTCTAGCAGGCATCATGCTTCTGATTTATTCTAGAGGCAAAAAACTAAACCTCAAGTTCAGCAAGAGAGAGCATTTTAGAATATTCCTGCAGGGGATGTTGCTATTCGGTTTCAATTATTGGTTTGTTTACATGGCCGAACAAGTGCTCGTCAGTGCGCTTGTTGCCATCACTTTTTCAGGCATCATCTTTCTCAACATTCTATTTGGTAAAGTTTTCCTAAAAAAGGTAGCTGAGACAAAAGTCTATTTAGGAGCAGTACTTGGCATTTCTGGAACGGTGCTGCTTTTTTATCGCGAACTGGCAGGAATTGCTTTTGATGATTTCCCCGTTTTTCACTTGATCATATGCTTCTCCGCGGTAGTAATTGCTTCGTTGGGAAATATACTTTCAGCGCACAATCAAGCCACAAAATTACCAGTCATTCAGACGAATGCTTTTGGTATGTTGTATGGCGGGCTAACGATTGGATTTATTGCCCTATTTACGGGCGTTGATATTTCTTTTGATGTTGGTTTCTCCTATGTTTCCTCACTGATCTACCTATCAATTTTTGGATCCATTATCGCTTTTGGTTCCTACTTGACATTGATTGGAAAAATTGGTGCTGACAAGGCAGGGTATGTGCTAATAGTCATTCCCGTAATTGCTGTGGCATTGTCAATCATTTTCGAAGGGTACCAATTTGGCTGGCAGGTTTTTGTGGGAATGCTTTTGATTTTAAGCGGCAATGCTTTGGTCTTGAAAAAGAAAAGCAATTCGAGTTCCTAATATTGATGTTAAAGGAAGCTTTCTAATAAAAACTTACAGTTTCAATCTACCTCCAAATCCATAGCTAAAGTTTACCACATCATTAAACTGATAATTCCAACTATAGTTCTGACTCAATGTTGCCTCCACAAACAAGTCATATTTTTCAAATTGTAATTGGGTAGCGGTCGTCAAGGAGTACTCAATATTGTGCAGGTTTGGATTTCGGATTTGTCTCACAAAGTAGTCTCTGTCACGTTCGATACGCTGAAGCAGCAGAAACGCAGAAAGTTTTGTTTTCTTCATTCGGATACCCAAGTTGTCACTATTCCCTCCTGGGCCAATTCCTGCACCAATAATTTGCCCGTCATGTGTGTATCCCTGCCTGTTAATGCCATGAGCATAGAAAGGTGGAGTAGGTCGCCAAGGTTGATGTCCAATCGATAAATTGGTGTGCTCGTAAGAAATTACCAGTTCAGTGTTTTTCTTGTTCTTAAGTATCTTTTCAAACCCGATGGTATACCCTCTCGAATGCTCGGGTTCAACAGCTGTTGGTCTCAGGCCTGCCCCATCCGATGTAAAATCATTTTTGGCAAACTCAACGTACGCTCTGAAACCACTTTCTCTCAAATTCCACTCTAGTGAAATGGAAGCCATTTGATCAAAGGCGTCGTTTGGTGAGAGTGTATCGCCATCCACAACCCCATCATCAATTATGAACAAAGGTGAAATGAGGTCTCGTCCCTGAAAATATCTGGTTTGTTTGTAAAGAACCTTGTTAAATCCAATGGTCAACTCAGGCAAGATCGAAGGTGTAAACGCAAAAAAGAGACCATTAAAATATCGGTTGTTGTTATCAGGATCATTATCAAAATACTCAGACTCCTTTAGTAAACCATAGATGACATTTGCTTCAACTTTGGCAATATTCTTTTTCGAACTCAAATAAGTAGGTTTCATTCCCATTCTTACATGAGGGAAGCCACCAGCTTGTCGGCCAAGCAAAATGGGATTGTAAATCGCTGGCCCAAGAGAATAATTCTGCGTGCCAATCGAAGCAACAACTTTTCCAACATCTAGTCTAACTTCACTCTGCCCAGGATGACCTTTACCAACAACTCCTTGGCCATATCGTTGCACCCAATCAATTTGAGAAGAATAGGGATACGCAAATACGGTCGTACTCGGCTGCAAGTCCGGTATACTAAAAAACTTGTTTTTGGAATAGAAAAATACTGGGTTAATCGTGTAAGTCAGCTTGCCAGTTTTTCCTGAAAGTCCTCCATGCATTTCAATATTTCTCCCTACTCCCTTCCAAACAGGCCCATCATTGTAACCCCTGGCATATCTGCTATTTTTGGTCGCTTTGAAGTAAATATCATTCCAGGAAAACCCATCTTCCTGCATGGGTTGAGTTGAGGTAAATAAGGTAAGCGTTGTAGTGTCTCTTGCCTTATCAATAGGGCTGTGGTAGTCACCAGGGATCTGAACCTGCGAAAAAATCCAAGACGGAAGTAGAAGAATGACCTGTAGTCCGAATTTTAGATCCATGTTAGCATTTCTAGTCTTATCAATATCTTTACGCGAAGTTAATAACATCGCCTTGACAAATATGAGCCTGGTAAGTGTGTGTTTACCAATGTACAATGGAGAAAAGTACCTCCGCCAAAGTCTGGACTCCATTGTTAACCAATCCTATCAAAATCTAGAAATTCTGGTTGTTGATGATTGTTCAACAGATAACGGTCCCTCCATCATCGGGGAGTATCAAAGGAAAGATTCTCGGATCCGTTTGATAAGAAATGAGCGAAACCTGGGCTTAGTTGGGAATTGGAACAAATGCATTTCTGAAGCTTCTGGGGAATTCGTTAAGCTGCAATTTCAAGATGATATGATGATGAACGATACCATCGAAAAAATGATGATGATGGCAGAAAAAGAGGGTGTTAACGTAGTGCTTACGGACCGGGAATACACGTACGAGAACGACATAAATGTCTTTTACGAAGAGGAGTTACCAAGATTGTCAGACCATTTTAAGCAAAACGCAGTTATTAAGCCAGCGTTTATAACAGATCTATTGTTGAGTATCGGCACCAATCACAATTTCATGGGAGAGCCAATAATAGGACTTGTACGAAAAGAAGTGTTCGACTCCTGGGGACTGTACGATGATGCATTTAAGCAGATCGGAGACTTTGAGTTCTGGATTAGGTTAGGACTTAATGAGAACGTTGGATTCATTCCAGAAAGACTTAATATTTTCCGAGTACATGATGATTCTGAAACTGTTAGAAATGCCAGAGCCCCTGAGATAAATCCTTCGCACTTAGATCGAATTCATCTGGCATCAAAAATGCACTCCGGGAAGGAGTATGAAAAATTTCGAGAAACAGCTGGAGAGGAATTCACAGAAGACGCCCTACGCACATATGTAAATACATACACTAAGGTCCATGGGAGAGACAAACTTTCCGCGTTTATTGATGAGGGCTTTTTCCAATATTTGGATCCAGAAAAGACATTCTGGAATAGATTGGTTGGTGCTTTTCGCTAGGTTTTATTGGCCTGATAATTCTCTAAACGCAATTTGACGTGGTCCACAAATCTGATGCACCATAAAAAAAGATCCGCGCCCCAGCCGTACTTTTTTCTTGATAGTTCATTATCTCTAACATCGCTACTTGCAAGATCGTACTTCTCAAAGTAGGAAGTATCTCGAAGCTGATCATATGCTTCAGTATCAGCAGCACCACGCTGAGATTTGACATCTAAGAACCAATTCCGAGACTGCAAAGGGTAGTGATTTAGGTGCAGGTATGAGTTCCTTAGCAAACGCTCGTCTATTGGCTGAAAAGACCTCTCTTCCTCTATCTCAGGATAGCTCAATTCTTTCATATCTGGCCCAAATATGTGATATCGGCCATTTAGGAAGCAGAAATGAATGTGAAACGCTCGAATGAATTCTGGCCTAACAAGTATTTTACTTAGTGTATTCCGATCATCGGCCATCCATGGTTTTCTACCTCCATCCTGTTTTGCTCTGCTAAGAAAAGAAGGAATTACTTCACTGGGTTGCTCAACTCTTCCAGAGGATCCATAAACTTTCCAGGGTAACCGAATTACACCCACATTTCCCGACAATTTCTTTAAGACAGATGGGATCGTTTTATACCCTTTTCTTGCATAAACAAACTCATCCAAATCACAGATCAAAATCCATTGACTTTTACCCTTTAGGGAAAGGAAGTATTTATTGTAAAGCTCAATCTGCGCCCATCGAGCATCATCATTGATAATGGTAACTGTGCCATTATCTACAAAGTCAGCGATTTGACTTTGGAAATCATCAGTGCTCCCATTATTGATAAGCACAAAATTGTCCACTCCTTCGTTTAAGTAGTGTTCTACCCATTCTCTTATGACGTGGCTCTCATTTTTGAATATGCCTACTACTGTGAGAAAATTCATCTTTGTTACTTTCGAAACGTGAATTTATAGTGCTCTAGTTTATTGAATTTATTAATTATGCAGATTAATTAACTTCATAGTAGCAAATGTGGCTTGTCATTGGTTTTTTCTTCAAATCTTCTTGGAAGGTCATTATTTTTGCCGCCGTAGTTAGTGCTATCGCGGCAGGCGCCAACCTCTATTCCCTGAAACTGCTGAGCGACATCATCACTGGCACAACTCAGAACCTATATGTTTTACTAGGATATGTTTCAGCATTGACGATCGCATCATCCGTGATCACATTGTATTCTGGGAGATACGTTACAAAATATTTTGATTTAAAGGTTGCCAACTATCGAAAAGAGTTGGCTGAAAAATCGCTTCTTGCGAAGTACGATAAAATCGAAGGTAAGCTTCACAAGCTAGTACCAATTCTATTGTTCGAGACAAACCTAATAGGTGGTTTCGGTAACAGTATTCCTAATCTAATGGTGGCAGTTTTCCAATCGACCGTGGTGTTGGCGTATTTATTTCAAGTGTCTTGGGTACTCACAATCGCTTTCTTGCCAATTTTCATAATCGTCAGTGTAGCCAATGTACTGACTTTGCCACTTTTCAAGAAGTTCGAAAAGGCCATCTCTGATACCAGATTCAAACTGCATTTCTCTCTAGACCGCTTAGAGAAGGGATTTAAGGATTTAATTGTGAATAAGCAGCATTCAAGTTCTTATATCAATGGTCCGATAAACGATCCGAATCAGAAATTAGTGGAAATCGGCATGAAGAATTATTTCCTCAGATCGCTTCTGGACAAATCTGAAAGTGTTTTCGTTCTTATTTCTCTGGGACTATTGTTGGTCTATGCCATGACTAGCGGCACATTTGTTGAAAATGAACTTATCGAGTACATGGCCTTAATCTTATATATAAGACCTTCTCTAAATCGAATCGCAGGATTCACAAAGCATGTGAAAGTTGTTGAAAATGCCTTGGAGCAGGTGGAGTCGCTGGATCTCGACATTAAGAAATCTCTTTTGGAAACAGAAGACAAAGCCATCTACAAAGAAGCTTCGAACCATCCACTGATAACTGTTCAGAACGCCACATATTCCTATAAAGGCAAGAACTCGTTCAAATTGCAGGATATCGATTTTGAAATAAAGGAAAATGAAATAGTCATCATAAATGGAAGCAACGGTAGTGGTAAGTCTACGCTATTCAAGCTGATCATAGGTCTCTACTCCCCTAAAAAAGGAGAGGTTTGCTTTCAGGGACATCCAGTGGACAACGATAACATTCAGTCCTATCGAAGCTACTTCTCCTGCTATTTCACAGATTCTCCTCTCTTTGATGACCTTAGCTATGTGGTTTCGGAAGCCGACAAGGCAAAAACCAATGAGTTGATTGACATGCTGGGACTCACCGACAAGACTTCTCTGGATGACGGCTTTACCATTAAGAATTCTAATCTTTCAAATGGGCAAAGAGGTCGCCTAAATCTTCTTAGGCTTTTGCTCGAGGATAGGAGCGTATATTTTTTAGATGAATGGGCAGCCAATCAAGACATCTATTTCAAGGAGAGGTTTTACAATGAGATTGTTCCAGATTTGAAAAAAAGAGGTAAAACAGTCATCTTGATTTCACATGATGATAAATTCTATTCTGTCGCAGATCGAATCATTACACTTAAAAACGGTAAAATTCAGAACACCGTAACTCCGAATGCCGTCAGCTAAAGTATGTGCCGTTATCGTAACTTTCAACGGCATCAAATGGATCGAGAAATGTATTGATAGTCTTGAGAAATCCACAGTCAAGGTTGACATTTTCGTTATTGACAATGGATCCACAGACGGAACATTTCAATACTTACAAAAAAGAGATTGTTGCAAATTTCTGCATCAAGCGGAGGAAAATCTGGGGTTTGGAAAAGCTAATAACATAGCCATTAAACAGGGGTACAACCAAGATTATGAGTTTTTTCTACTCCTAAATCAGGATGCCTGGATAGAGGAAAATGTGATCGAAGACTTGATCTTAAAAATGCATACTGAGACTGGGTACGGAATCTCATCACCACTTCACTTCAATGGAGGCGGAACCGCTCTAGACACGCTTTTCGAGTCTTACTTATCCAGAATGGATTCCTATCAGAAAGATTTGAATGCCCAGTCCGTTAAAGATCAACTGTACACATCGAGATTTATTAATGCTGCGTGCTGGCTGCTAACTCGAAATACGCTGAAAGAGGTGGGGCTGTTCCACCCACTCTTTGATCATTACGGAGAAGACGACAATTACCTTGATCGACTGCATTTCATGAACTTAAAGTTGGGGCTTGCTCCAAACATTAAAGTATATCATGATCGTGAAAATTCGGGAGTAAATTCTCTAAAGAATGATCCTGATAGACTTTACAAGAGAACTATAATGAGGTATCTGCTAGATCCTTCGCGCAAGGAACATTGGATCCAGTCCTTGCAACAGTCGAGTAAAATTTCAAAAAAGATATCTAAACAATTCTCTGGCTTCTCTAAATTTCGTTTCAGAATAAGGTGCTTTTTTAAGTATTACGAAATTTCAAGTACTGTGAAGAACTTTGAGAGAAATAGAAAATCAGAATTGCACGTTCATTGAAGCCATTAATTTCCATTGGATTAGGCACCAGAGATCGTCCAAAGATGCTGGAGCAGGTTTTGGAGTCTTTGACTGTTTTGAATTTGCCAGAGGCAATGGATGTCGAATTAATTGTATGTGACAATGGCTCGTCAAGTGATACAATTACTCTGGTAGAAAAAATCGAAAAGCAACTGTCATTCAAGGCCACTTTGTTGAAAGAAGAACAGCAAGGAATAACGTACATGCGCAACAGGATTTTGAGAGCAGCACTTGACAATGGCGCAGCCTTTCTTGCTTTCATAGATGACGACGAAGTGGTCAATGAGAATTGGTTGAAAAAGCTGATTGAGGCCAAGATCCAGTTTGCAGCAGATGTTGTGCAAGGTCATGTAGAACAACACTTCCCAGAAGTACCACACTTAGACTTACTAAAGAAATTTTTTCCTGGGAGCTTCGAGACGAATACTGGCGATCAATTGAAGGACGCATACACGAACAATGTGCTGTTTGACTTAACCTTAGTTCGTCAACACGGATTGAAATTCAACGAACGCTTTAATCTAACGGGCGGCTCAGACAGCTTCTTCTTTTCCCAATTGCAAGAGAAAGGTGCGCGGATTGTGTTTACCCGAGAGGCAATCGTCACAGAAACTATTCCTGTTTCAAGAGCCAACCTTGATTGGGTCCGTTTTAGGTTTTATCGAAATGGTTATACCAAATATTTGATGGACGTGGTGAGACTAGGGAAAATAAGAGCATTTGGGAAAGGGCTCAAAACTATCAGCAAGACTGCAGGAAATTGCATGGTGAGGAACAAAACAAGAATGCAGCCCAGCGTAGAAGACCTATTGCTTCAAAAGAAGTGCCTACGAACCAAGGGCATTTTCCACGCTATGATTGGCAAATCATTTGCCGAATATGATGTGATTCATGGAAACTAACTTTGCCTATCTAAAAAGATAATCATCAAAACTGTTGCGATATCCATTTGTACCTACAAAAGACCGAATCAGCTAAGGCAGGCGATCAGGTCCGTTAAGGGTTTGAGCATACCCGAAGATTTATCAGCACGACTGGTAATTATCAACAATTTTCCTTCGAAAGAGGTGGAAAAAGTATTCAGAGAGGAAACAAAAGACCTTGAAATATCGGCAGAATATCTAGAAGAGGAGAGGCGCGGAATAGTTTTTGCCAGAAATAGCGCTTTATCTCAGGCAAAAAAGAACAAGTCTGACTACATAGCATTTTTTGATGATGATGACTACCCTGACGGAAAGTGGCTTCAAAATCTCTGGTTTTGCTTGCAAGAATATTCAGCCACTGTTGTCTCAGGGAGAATGATCTATAGGTGGCCAGAGTCGTGTGCCCTGTCCGAAGAGGTTAAAAGAATTTATGATAATGCACTTGGCTCTATGAAAACAGGCCACCGACGAAAAAAAAGCAGTACCGGCAATACCCTGTTTGATCTTCATTTTGTGGATCAGCATAACTTGAAATTTCATCCTAGCTTTAATCTAACTGGAGGAGAAGACTCTCATTTTTTTGAGAGCATGAATATGCTAGGCGCAAAAATTGTGTGGTGTAACGAGGCTCTTGTTTATTCGGACATCGTAGTCAATCGAGCGAACGATGAATTTGTATTTAGAAGAAGATATAATATTGGTTACACGTTACATAGAAGTGATGCCCTGCTGCACGGAAGAGCCCCTGCCCTTTGGAAATCTTTGCTCATTTGCTTGGATCTAAGTGTTCGCATCATTGGAAGTTTTTTTACTTTCAAACCGAACAAGGCGAAAAGGAGAAAAAGAATGTCCGAGGCAAAAGGAAGATTTGATTCAATTATCGGAGTCCAATTCGAAAACTACAAGGAATAAGCATCTCCTGAATGAAAAATCTTACATATAAATTAGTGGTGTGAAGATTCTGATCATCTCCAACTTATATCCATCTACACCTAAACCAAAAGACAGCTCAGGGGTGATGTTGCTCCATAATTATGCATTTGCCTGGTCGAAGGAACATGAAATTGAGGTGATCAATCCCCACTCCTACAACCTTTTATCTGCAAGAGAAGTCAAACACAATCTAATACCCAAGTTTGAGTTAGATGGCATTCTCGTCAGAAACGAAACAGTTTTGAGAACGCCTGCTGGCTCACTTCGAGTAAGCAAGTTCGAAGAGATTGCAAAATCTGAAAGTGGAGAGTACGACCTTATGGTTGCATGCCTACCTGTGGGATTGGAGATTGCTCATTTTCTTAACCAGAGATTGGGAGTACCCTACATTGCGTACCTGCATAATACTGACTTTCATCGTTCAGGTGTAAGCAAAGGGAAACTTACAACCAAGTACGCAAAGTTCCTGCGTGCAGCAAAAGGCCTGATGTACGTTTCTGAAAAACTTCAAAAGCAATTCGAAAGAGCACTCGCTCCAACGCAGAGCGGACTGTTTTTACCTGGGGCTATTTCTCAAAGTTGGTTTGCAGATCAACCAATGAGAACGTTCAATTGGAAGAAAAGATTACGGCTAATCACACCTGCTCGCCTGGTTAAACAAAAAAATATCGACACGGTGCTTACTGCACTTGGTCAGCTGACAGAGCTAGATTTCAAATACACCATTGCGGGCGATGGTGATCATCGAGTAGAACTAGAAGAACACGCTTCTTCTAATTCTGCTTTGAGCAAGGCGGTAACCTTTACGGGTATGCTAGATCCTGTGCAATTGAAAAAACAGATCGACAAAAATGATGTACTCGTTATGTTGAGTACCAACGAAAGTTTTGGATTAGTTTATCTTGAAGCAATGGCCAGAGGCTGCATCCCCATTGGGACAATCGGTGAAGGGATTGATGGAGTAATTAAACATGGAGAAAATGGATTTCTCTGCTCCCCAGATTCCCAATCTCTCAAAAAATTACTACTAGAGATTACTGATCTTCCTGAAGCCAAGCTTGAAAAAATTTCAAAATCAGGTATAGAATCAGCAAAAAACTTCACTTACGAATCCTTAGCAGATTCTTTCACAAAATTTACAAAATCAAGACTTGCTGATTCTTAAAATATTTACCGCTTCTTTGCTGCAATGGCAATTGTTCAGTGAGGTGCAACCAGAAGTGTGGCACAAAATTTGAATAATGAAGATCGAACAATAAAAATTCTTGGAATGCACTTAACATCAATTTTGTACCTGACATGCCTATCAATATTCTCTGCCTTCGCGCAAGGTTCGGAATCAAGCGACAACGGTAGCTATTATCTAGAATTCGAGAAGATCGACAATCGTGTTGAAGTGTTTTTAGGCGATTCCCTGATATACAATAGTGGAATCATTCGCAAAAATCCCAAACTAGAAATCCAAGTATTTATCGACGATGCACTATTGGAAGACTCCAACGAACTAACAGTGAAATTAATCAACGGGTTAGACGGAGCTAACCACGGAGACGACATCCATTGGGAAATCAAGTACTATCTATTTAAGGGAGATGAAGTAATTGACTGGGTCTGGGATGATGCAGACGATGGTCGGGTTGGTGTTGTTCTAGAAGAAACGTATATCCTGGAGTAGCTTAACCACCCGAGGGATTAACGATCTTTAGTCGGAGTTTCGGGAAACCAAGTCTTTTTCCATTTGAGCAATTTCCCTTTCTGTTGTCAAACCTGTTCCCCTCAAAAAGTAAACTATATACCGCGAAAAAGATGCGTCAAGATTCATAGAAGGAATCGAAGTGCGACTTGCCACAATTAACTTAAGGTCTTCGTCAAGGTGCTTGCTCATACCTAAAAATCTCGGAAGGTTATATTCTATTGCAAAGCGCAAAAATCTAATTTCAGCATTTTTCGCATCTTCCTCAATCGCCTTTTCCATTAGATCAGCATATTTCAGTACTTGAGAAAACTTGGTAAATGGATTCCACACTGCTCTGGCGAACATTACCTCAGAGGCTGCCTTGTAAGCCTTCAGTGTTGGTGTCGACAATGTAGTATTCTTCAAAAAATCGTGAAACTCCTCAGACTTTTCAGGATCGAGCACAGCCATATGAAAGTTCTTCCTTACTTCCTCCAAAGTTTGAGAGTTCCCCAAAAGGGGAATCAGGCAGATGATCAATAGAAACAAAAACTTCATTGTGGCAAATAAACTGAGTTCATGTAAACTGAGTTAGAAAATATCGGTAAAAGAATAACGGTCGTCCGACACAAGACGTGTCCTTCAAAAATTAAAGTTATCTCCGTCTGCCTGGAAAGGGAATGATTTCCGATATTCTTCAAGGTCAGAACTTGAGAGTGTAGCAGTAATCACTGAATCCGCTGTAGAAAAACTAAGTTGATCTCCTTTGAAGGAATATATGCCAGAGTGGCCTGGGTAGTCTTTAGGGAAATCGTCTGTCCCTATTCTATTCACACCAACACAATAGCTATGATTTTCAATCGATCTCGCTGCAAGTAGCGTATCCCAAGCATTTATTCTTGGGTCTGGCCAATTTGCCACATACAGTAGTAAATCAAATTGATACAGATCTTCAGTAGTTTTCTGAGACCGAGACCACACTGGAAACCGAAGATCGTAACAGATGAGTGGACAAATTTTCCAGCCCCTGTAATCGATGATTACTTTTTTATCCCCCGGCACGTATGTCTCATGTTCATTGGCTAGGGTGAATAAATGCTTTTTGTCATATTCATTTGACGATCCATCTGGGTAGACAAAATAAAGCCGATTGAAGTAATTCTTGCCTTCTTTCACAATGTAACTTCCCGTTACAGCTGCATTCTTTTGCTTCGCCATCTGACGCATCCACTTGAATGTTTTTCCGCCTACGGGCTCAGCCAATTTTTCAGCATTCATAGAAAAGCCCGTAGTAAACATTTCAGGAAGTATAATGAGGTCTGTTTTTTCCAGATTCCAAATCTTTTCCTCAAACATGGCCATGTTCGCATCAGGCTGCTCCCAATAGAGATCCGCTTGTACCAATGAAATGGTTAAATCATCCATTATCTTGGAATCTTCACCCTGTACTCAGCGTCGGTTTCTCCCTTGCTGATTTTTGCAAGTTTCCCTTTCAACAACCTTTTCTTAAACGACGAGATGTAGTCCGTAAACAAAATACCTTCAATGTGATCATATTCGTGCTGAACGATTCTGGCTTGAAGTCCTTCAAACTCTTTTTCGTGCTCAACCCATTGCTCATCGTAATACTTAATTCGAATTTTAGGTTTCCGATCCACATCCTCCCTTATCCCTGGAATACTCAAGCATCCTTCCTCAAACGCCCATGGTTCACCCTCCTCAGTCAACATCACTGGATTAACAAATGCTTGCCGAAGGCCATCTTCCTCATTATCCTCCATCGGTGTGCTATCCACAATGAACACCCGAAGCGACTGTCCTACTTGCGGGGAGGCTAAGCCGACTCCTTGAGCAGCCTCCATTGTCTCAAACAGGTGCTCAACAAATTCAGCCACAGATTCATCGCCATGTGATACTTCCTTGGCTTTCTTTTTTAGGATTGGGTCGCCATACAAAACAATGGGGAAAATCATGAATTACTCTCTAAATATGATTGAAGAATTATCGCAGCGCTTACTTTGTCAATATTGCCCTTCACTCGTCGATCTTTCTTCCTTGTCCCTCCTGCAATCATCGAGTCCAATGCCATTTTTGAAGTGAAGCGCTCATCATGCAAAACTAGTTCCTTGTCTGGAAATACCTTCTTGAATCTATTGACAAATGCCTGCACTAAGCTTGTGGCATTGGTATCTGTTCCGTCTAGCTTCTTAGGCATACCTAGTATCACCCTTTCCACTTCTTCCTTTTTGAAGTAATCAGTTAGGTAATTTTCGAGCTCATGGGTGGCTACAAAGTCCAGTGGGGAACCAATGATCTTTAGAGGATCAGTAACGGCAAGTCCAGTTCGTTTAGATCCATAGTCAATGGCCATGATTCGGCCCATTTAATTTAGGGTGCTCGTTTTACGTAAACGTGCATAAACCTCCTCCTCCAACTGGATTGCCTTGGGGAAAAATATTTTGTTTTCTATCTCAGCGTGATAAAGCATCTCACGATCAAAAGCCTTAACCTCCTTTACCAACACTTCTTCTTTCAAAGAACTTGGCTTGGCTGATTCGATCAGTGATCGAATGGCTTTCATCTCATCATCCTCCTGATGATGTTCAAACTCGTGTGAAAGTGAGAAATTCTCAAACTGCATTAATTCAGATATCGGGTTTGCTATCAAGCCTTTTTCCGATTTTTTCAACGTTTGAATGTAGCTAAATACAGTGTCTTCCTCTTCGTAAATGTGCTTAATGAAATCTTCAACAAACTCAGGTAGCAATTTTTGTAATTCCAGATCCTCGTTGCAATTCTTCGCCAGGTGAACAATGAAAGGAAGTTTATCTTTTATAAAGAGGTGATGCGAATGCTTAAGATATTCAACAAGCAAATCAATTGGGTAGGATCTCAGCTCCTTGAATGATAATCTGGTACAGCTGTCAAATAGGTAGAAGCTTCCAATTACTTTTTCTCGATCCAAACCTCTTTCTCTACAAATTTCGCTCAGCGCCACATTTGGATTTTCGAAAAAAGAAATACCTAAATAATGCAATGCACGTGCATACACATAATTTTCATCCACTATTTCCGCCAACGTCTTCTCGAAAACCATTCCTCAAAAGTAACGGCAAACATTCGAGACTCCAACTGTTTTGCTACGGAAGCGTTTTAAAGCATTAATACTATTTTTGATAAAATTTTTCAACTGTGAGTACACATAAGAATTCAAATCAGGCGGTTCGCCTTCCCTTATACATTGCAATAGCTATTTGTGTCGGTATCCTCCTTGGTGCCAATATGGTTGGCAGCACTTCCGCACCAACCCAGGGACTCGTCAAGAACCTTCAGAAATTCAAACAAATTTTGACGTACGTAGAAAATGACTATGTGGATCAAGTGGATACTGATGAACTAGTAGAGGGGGCCATCGCCAGTGTGCTGAAAGATCTTGACCCGCATTCCGTGTACATACCTCCTAAGGAGTTAGATCTTGTTCAGTCACAATTGGAAGGCAATTACGAAGGGATTGGGATAGAATTCAACATTTTTAAAGACACCATTTACGTGGTGACACCTTTGAGTGGTGGACCTTCCGAAAAATTGGGTATTCGAACAGGTGACAAAATTATTGCCGTTGATGGTGAAAGTGTTGCCGGAATTGAAATGACAAACCGGAAAGTTATTGGCTTGCTGCGAGGGGAAAAAGGGTCAGAAGTTGTGGTTTCTATCCTACGAAAAGGAGAAAGAGAAGCAATCGATTTCAATATTGAGAGAGATGTGATTCCTCAGTTCTCTGTTGATGTTTCCTACATGGTGGACGATGAGATCGGCTACATTAAGGTAAGTCGTTTCGCCAACTCGACCTTTCTTGAATTTAAGGAAGCTCTTCTGAAACTTAAGGATCAAGGCATGACCAAAATGGTGCTTGATTTAAGTGGAAACCCCGGTGGATACTTGCAACGAGCAGTCCAAATGGTCGATGAAATTTTAGCCGGCGAAAAAATGATCGTCTATACTGACGGCAAAGAAAAGAGATACACCGAGCAGCATTTCTCTGGTGAAGAAGGTGATTTTGAAGATGGAACGATTGTGATCATGATGGACGAAGGTTCTGCCTCCGCATCGGAAATTGTTGCAGGAGCTATTCAGGATCACGACAGGGGTCTGATTGTGGGACGACGATCTTTCGGGAAAGGTCTGGTACAGCTACCAATCAACCTAATGGATAACTCTCAGTTGAGGCTGACCATTTCAAGATATTATACGCCAAGTGGCCGAAGTATTCAAAAACCGTACGAAGGAAAACTAGAGGATTATCACATGGAAGCTTACACACGGTTCACAAATGGTGAGCTATATAGTTCCGATAGCATAAAAGTGAACGACAGCCTTGTTTACAAGACTTCAAAAGGACGAACCGTCTATGGAGGTGGAGGTATCACGCCAGACTTTTTTGTGCCGCTAGACACCACAGAGAACAGCCGGTATCTGAACAGACTTTTTAGCACAAATTCGATGCAGGAGTTTACTGTGAAGTATGCCGACGAAAACAAGAAAAAAATTGAGGCCATGGGTTTGAATGAATTTAGGTCCTCTTTTACTGTGACAGACGAGATTCTCAAGAATCTAACTTCAAGTGCGGAGAGTAACGATCTTGTATTTGACAAAGTCGGTTTCAACAAGTCGAAAGAGCTCATCAGATTGCTGACCAAAGCCTACATTGCTAGAGGCATTTGGGATAACGAGGGTTTCTATCCGATTTTCAATGAGCAGGATGAGGTCTTTCTAAAAGCAATAAGTCTGATGAACGAAGCAAATCAGTTAGCGAATAATTAGTAGAAACTATTTTTTCGTCACTGTCACCCCGTGTTTGACAGGGAAATAACCTAGGTAGCTATACATTAAACTCAATCTTCGTTCCATCAGGAAGATCATCAATCTTTTCTGTCATCTGTCCCGCGTACGCTATTTGGTCAATGTGCAAAATCGTCCCAAAATTCTCCTCAGAATACTCACCACCAAAAATGACCGGTAACTTCAAGGAATATTTCTCTCCAACATTCAGTTTGCCCATTTTCGCCTTCGCGACCTGCAGATGCTCAGCCATCTCCCAACTTTCGAGAAATTCAGAATCCTTCATTGCTGTTTCTAATTCCCCATCATTGTCAGCAATCGCTTTGCAATACAACTCCTCAGGACAAATCCTCCAATAATCGCCAGTCGAAGACTTAAAAATAACGTTTCCAAAATCACTGACAGAGATGATTTCTTCAGCCACGATCCCTGTCCATGCCCAATGCTTATTTATACTTTCTAAAATCATCCGTTTGAATTAAAATGCTTTTCCACTGCTTCCACTGCACATTTTTTTCGTTCTCCCTCATATCCCGAGACGATGGCATATGGAAGCGCATGCTCCTTTAAATAATTTTCATACACCTCAAAAAAGTGTTTTCTCATTTTGGGGTGTTCTCGTTGTGGATCGGGAGTCCATGCAATGTCGATGTTTCCAAGTAAATACAGGTCGTAATTTCTAACTCGAAGTTCTTCCTTGATCCAAGGGTCAGTATCCCCATACTTGTGATCACTCCAAATCTTGATCACACTCAATTCCGTATCACAAAACAGGTAGTCATTGGCGTACTTGATTTTATCATCTTCCCACGCTATCTGACCCCTTGCTATTTCCAGTAAGTCCGATTGTTGATACTCGCTTTCTAACCTGTCTAGATAAAAGCGAGCGTACTCAGGCACCCACTCCGTTTGATAGTGTGCAGCAAGCTGCTGGGCGATCTCACTTTTCCCAGTGGATTCTGGGCCAATAATTGCAACTTTTTTGATCATTAATTGTTCCAATGCATTTTATCTCCTTTTTATTCACCTCTGTCATTTCGACGGTAGGAGAAATCTGTTCTAACTTGTTACTTCGGAGAGCAAAGATTTCTCGCTTTGCTCGAAGTGACAAAACGCATAAAAAAGGTGACAGAACTGTTTTTGTTTACCCTCTGATCTCCGCATCCCGCCATCTCGGCGATAGTAGAGATTCCCTTCGCTTATTTTCACTTCAAAATGAAAAACCTAATCCATATCATCTGTAGTCGGCCGAACGTTCACATCCGTCTCGTTGTCTCCAACCAACATTTTTTGCCTCCAGGAGATAAGTCCAAGCACAGCGATGTACCCAAAGACAATGAACTGAAAACTTGTAAATGGCAATCCCTTATAGATATAGAGCGGGATCGAAGAGATATTTGTGCCAATCCAGAAATACCAGTGCTCGATCTTCTTTTGAGCCATTAGGTACATGGCAGTTATAGCAAAAGAAGTGGTAAGCGCATCCCACATCGGAACATCACTGTCTGTGTTTTGCGAAAGCAGAATCCACAGCAAGAAGAATGCTGCAAGCATAATCGACACATTAAAAATATTTCCATTTTTGGTGCTACTAGTAATTGGGATCTGGTCAGCACCAACTTTGGTATGTTTCCAGTTGTACCAACCATAAATGCTCATCATTAGGTAATAGGCGTTTATTCCTGTGTCAGCATACAACTTGTATTGGTAGGTAATAAAAATGTAAAGTCCCACGCTGATAATCCCGAAAGGGTATACAAGAATTTTTTCTTGCTTACTAAACCAAACACTAGCTATACCAGTCACGACAGCCAAGAATTCCAAGGCCGAGGTTTTCAAAAGTTGCTCTAAGAACGCGTTCCACATTTCCATATCTGTAAAAATATTCTTTTAAATAGTACTTAATCTAATGAAGCGACATAATTTTGTGCGGCAAATAATAGTTACAGTTCCTCATTATTTGCCATGACTACAAAAGACAAATTCCTATTCGAAGCACTTACCTATGATGATGTGCTTCTCCTGCCTGGTTATTCAGAAGTACTTCCTCGAGATACAGATACGTCCTCCCAGATTACGCGAAATATTCGCTTGAATATTCCTTTAGTCTCTGCTGCGATGGACACTGTGACTGAAGCACAGCTAGCCATAGCAATGGCCTTAGAAGGCGGTATCGGGATCATCCACAAAAACATGTCGATCGACCAACAGGCAGTGCAGGTCAGGAAAGTAAAGCGTTCGCAGAGTGGAATGATTCTCGATCCAATTACGCTGCACGTAGATAGTACATTGGGCGATGCTGAAGCAATCATGCGGGAGCACAAGATTGGAGGAATACCAGTTGTCGACAAGGAAAATAAGCTTATCGGAATTGTAACCAATCGAGACCTTCGATTTGAAAAAGGGATGAAACGCCCGGTCAAGGAAATTATGACCAAGGATAATCTGATCACTGCCACAGACAAAGTTGGCTTGAAGGAGGCAGAAGCAATCCTGCAAGAGCATAAGATAGAAAAACTACCAATTGTAGATAAAGATGGGAAACTCACTGGGCTGATCACCTACAAGGACATTCTAAAAAATAGAGATCGGCCGAATGCATGTAAGGACGAATATGGACGATTGAGGGTTGGAGCCGCAGTTGGTGTGACACCAGACATTAGCGATCGAATCCAAGCACTTCAAAAGGCCGGCGTTGATTTGGTAAGCATCGATACTGCCCATGGACATTCCAAGGGAGTAATTGATGCCGCAAAAAAGGTAAAGAAAGATTTTCCTGACCTGGAAACAATTGTTGGAAATATTGCCACTGCGGAAGCTGCTAAGGCACTGGTAGAAGCGGGAGCCGATGCGATCAAAGTAGGAGTTGGTCCGGGTAGTATTTGTACGACGCGAGTTATAGCTGGTGTGGGAGTACCGCAACTTTCGGCAGTTTACGAATCTGCGCAAGCTGTCAAAGGAACCGATGTACCCATTGTCGCTGACGGTGGGATTCGGTTTTCGGGAGACATTGTAAAAGCTCTCGCTGGTGGTGCGAACACCGTAATGATTGGATCGTTACTTGCAGGAACAGAGGAGGCTCCAGGTGAGGTCATTTTGTACGAGGGAAGAAAATTCAAATCATATAGAGGTATGGGTTCTGTGGAGGCAATGGAAGAGGGCTCCAAAGACCGATACTTCCAAGATGCTGAAGACGACATCAAAAAACTTGTCCCAGAAGGGATCGTGGGTCGTGTTCCATTCAAAGGATCTGTCAGTGAAGTCTTGTACCAAATGACTGGTGGATTGAAAGCGGGAATGGGTTATTGTGGTGCAGGTACTATCGAAGATTTACACCAAGCTAAATTCGTAAAAATCTCAGGAGCTGGTGTGGCAGAAAGCCATCCGCACGATATTCATATCACGAGAGAAGCGCCAAATTACAGTAGGAAGTAGTCAGGGACAAGTTCAAGCTGTTAGTTTCAGGTGGTTTGGAGTGCGGGAGTTTGTGGCTAGTGCCTTACTTTATCGTTTCGACTATACCCTTGATCTTTGCAGCTTTCTCAAAGTGATCAAATTTGTTTTCCAGGATCCACCACTCAGCAACTTCCATTAGGAGCTGGGGATTTGTGTTCTTGTTTTCAAAGAAGGCATAAAAGGAAAGACCTACATTGTCTCCTTTTGCAGCAATCTTTTGATCACACACCTGAATGATCTTCTCTATTATCTTCTGAGTCATTTTAGCTCGGCAACAACAGTTTCTCCACCCTTCGTCAGGTCACCAATCTTCACTTTGATATCTGTGTCAAGAGGAAGAAAAAGATCCACACGACTACCGAAACGGATGAAGCCAACGGATGAACCCTGCACCACAGGGTCGCCAATTTGTGGATAGAATGCAATTCTCCGTGCCACTGCTCCAGCAATCTGGCGCATCAAGATGTTTGCTCCATTTTCTGCTTTGTATCCAATTGAGGTACGTTCGTTTTCCGTGCTGGACTTAGGATGCCATGCCACGAGAAATTTACCAGGATGGTACTTGAAAAAGTCAATTTTCCCCTTAACCGGACTTCGATTCACGTGCACGTTCAAAGGTGACATGAAGATAGAAACCTGAATACGATCGTCTTTGTGATACTCGCCTTCGAAAACCCGCTCGATGACTACCACCTTACCCTCAGCAGGTGCGTAGACCATTCTTTCTTTTTCTGGTGTCTCAACCTGTGGGTTTCGGAAAAACCGAACAATGAGCGCAAAAAAGATGATAGCAGCAACTCCAAGCATGTACTGCACAACCAAGAATGGGAGAAGTGTGAAAAGCCCCCAATACAACAAGCCTATTAACAATGCTGCTACTGGTATTATTTTATATCCCTCTTTGTGAATTCTCATAGATTCAATTTAGGTCCTTTGAGCGGATCGCCAATTATCTGCAACACCTTCTCAAAATAATTGGTTGGCAACCTTTTACCCTAGAAGCCGCCTCGATACTTATAGGTCTTGGCCACTTTGTCAATAGCCACAATATAAGCCGCAATTCGCATGCTCACTTTGTATTCTTCTGCGACCTTATACACTTTGTCGAAGGCTGTCTTCATTATTCGATCTGACCTCCTACTTACACGTTCCCTTGTCCAACCGTATCCGAGCCGGTTCTGAACCCACTCAAAGTAAGACACAGTTACACCGCCTGCATTTGCCAGAATATCCGGCACCGCAAGGATTCCTTTTTCATTCAAAATGGCATCTGCTTTTGCGGAAGTAGGCCCGTTTGCTCCTTCCACGATCAGCTTTGCTTGAATCTTGTCGGCATTGTGTTTTGTGATCACATCCTCGATTGCCGCGGGAACAAGTACGTCAACGTCGAGCAATAGCAATTTGTCTGCATCAATTTTTTCTGCACCATCAAATCCTTCAAGGCTACCATTGTTACCAACTCGGTATTTATAGGCTTTCTGGATGTCGATGCCCTCCTTGTTGTAATATCCGCCAGTGAGATCACTGATGGCAACGACGCTAACTCCACGCTCCTCTAAAAGGGTAGCGGCCCAAGATCCAACATTTCCAAATCCTTGTATTGCGCAGGTGGCTTTAAACGGATTGATTTTTCGTTTCTCCATCGCTGCAAGAGCGGAGATCATAACACCGCGACCAGTTGCCTCTTCTCTTCCTAGTGACCCTCCCAACACGATGGGTTTTCCAGTCACCACGGAGTTTACGGTCATTCCCATATTACGAGAGTACTGGTCCATCATCCAGGCCATTTCTCGCGGCCCTGTTCCCATATCTGGAGCTGGAATATCCCTGTCCTTTCCGAACACGTCGATCATCGCTTGAGTAAAGGAACGCGTCAATCGCTCCACTTCTCCTGCGGACATTTCACGAGGATTACATTTAATGCCTCCCTTAGCTCCGCCGTACGGAATGTCTACCACTGCGCATTTCCAAGTCATCCACGCTGCTAGTGCCTTCACTTCGTCGATATTCACTTCCATATCGTAGCGAATTCCTCCTTTAGAAGGCCCCAAAATAGTGGAGTGAATAACACGATACCCTTCAAAAACTTTAATAGAACCATCGTCCATTGTGACTGGCAGCGACACGATTACCTGTTTAGCTGGAGTTTTGAGAACGTCGTAAATTTCTTGATCTAGTCCAAGATGTTCGGCCGCAATTTCGAAACGGGACATCATTGACTCGAAGGGATTATCTCTGTCCTTTATCGGAGCAGGTTCTTTGTAAGCCATGGGGTATTAAAATGAGGAAATTCGGGGTGCGTCTTAATGTTTCCGCAAAGCTAAGATGAAATCTAATTCCAGCTAGAACAATTTCAAGAAAACTACAACAAAGGGAACCGCAAGTAGCAGACTATCAAAACGATCCAAAAAACCTCCATGTCCTGGAATAGCAGAGCCAGAGTCTTTTATTTGCATGGATCGCTTGAAATGTGATTCAACCAAATCTCCGTATGTCCCTGCAATTACCACAATAACGGAAACGATTACCCATTCCCATCTGTGCAACCCTACAAAATAGTTGCTAATTATTACGGACGTTACCACAGAAACAGCTCCGCCCCCAATACTTCCTTCCCAAGACTTCTTAGGTGAGATGCGTTCAAAAAGTTTTGTTTTCCCAAAAAGGATTCCAGTGAAATAAGCTCCAACATCATTGGCCCAAACTAAAAATAGTAAGCCCAGCAAGATTTCATACGAATACTCGCCGCTGTAAAAAACCAAGATGTTTATTAGAGCGAACGGGACAGCGACGTATAGTATGCCAAGGTAGAAGAGGGCAATATTTATGAAAGGATGTACATCACTCTTCTTGTACAGCTTTATCAGGAAGACAAAGGAGGCAAGAGGGAAAAGTGCCATGTAGGTGTTGGAGGGCAAAACCCCATACTCAATCAAAAAGGAAAAAATGAAGAGCAAAGCACCGATTGTTACTCCCAGCATTCTAATGGGTACATAACTTTGCAGCCGCACCAATCGATAGAATTCCCACATCGTTAAACATGCGATTCCCAAGAACATCAAAAAATAGGACCATTCGTTCCATATCAGAGCAGAGATTACCAATGCTCCTCCAACTATTGCAGAAGCCAATCGCGGTGCCAGGTCTGAGAACTTATTCAAATTTGATATCCTCTTTAATTAGTTTGATGGCTGCTAATACAAAGTCTGGAGCAACCCTGACCTCAAATGTCCCCAACCCATGTTCTGAGATGGTTTGATTTAGCACAACTGGATTCATATGATTGTCTTCTAGCACAGCTCTTACTATTTCAACTCTGTGCCGTTTTTCATTTTCATATACTGGTTGCCAGTTATTCATCAGATCTTGAAAATTTCTTATGAAAAATTCTAAGCGATATTACACAAACAACACCAAAGACCACTACGATCGGCCAGGGAGCGGAAGATTCCATTTGCTCTGGGCTCACCTCGATCACGTCTAAGGTGCTCATGTAGAGTAGAAATAGTGCCAATCCATTGTTGATTAAATGGGCAATCATAGCAACAGTCAGGTTTCCAGACCAATAGTATAGGTACCCAAAGACGACTCCTAAGAGCATTCGGGGTGCTAATCCATAGAATTGCATGTGGATTGCAGCGAATGCAAAACCACTGATCCAAATACCCAAATGATGATTTGAAAAAGCCTTGGTTAAAAAATTCTGAATCAAGCCTCGGAATAAGAGTTCCTCGCCTATTGCTGGAATAATTCCGACAACGATAAAGGCTACGATAAAATGTGTAAGTGAGGTAAAATTGACTACATGCTCAGTTAGGACTTTCAATTGTTCCTCTGATTGCTTGGCCCAATCTTCAAAATTTGAATCAGGGAAATTCAGGTTCATATTCCATTCTCCAATGGCACTGTTCACTACCATGAAACTGATTGAAACCAGAAATGTAAACCCTACCATTGACCAGGACACTTTCGGGAAGAACTCGGCTGGCGAAAGCTTCAAAACTACTTTTATGAATAAAAGCGAAACACCAACGAACATCAGGATGGAAAATATTCCCTGGGCAACTAAAAGAATGATGGGACTAATTTCAAGGATTAATTCTTCATCTACATCTCCCTGATTTCCGAAGTACATCGTGAGGGATATGTAGGAAATTAGCACAAAGGCAAAAAGCCATGCTTTCCTTGTTTGTCTCTCTGAAGAATGATTTCTTAAAATATCCAGCATCTAGCTAACTTTGCGGGCAAATATAACCGTTCAAGGTGGTTAAAATCAGTGACATAGAATTAGGGGAGTTCCCTCTATTATTAGCTCCAATGGAGGACGTAAGTGATCCGCCTTTCCGTGCAGTGTGCAAGGAAAATGGCGCTGATTTGATGTATACAGAGTTTATCTCATCCGAAGGACTCATCCGCCACGCCGAGAAAAGTGTTCAAAAACTAG
>JBDWQX010000275.1:0-35696 GCA_039986395.1 Cyclobacteriaceae bacterium | reverse complement strand
TAATGGCGATATTTCGGATTTCTTGCATGTCTAATTATTCGGGCGCAAAATTACGTCTTTAATACCCAAAAAATGGATGTCCGTGAAAAAAAGAGAAAAGTGAAAGTTATCTGGTAGAAAGACCTATTCCGTCCTAAGTGCTTCGCTTGGATTGGACGCAATGACCTTTCTCGTAATGCCAAAGAGAATAAGGAACACTAAGACAGCAACGCTTGCAAAAGCAATGACAAATTCCCAACCCTGAAAGCCGATTCGATAATGAAAATTTGATAGCCATTGATTGAGAAAATACCAGGACAGTCCTCCTCCTGTGATAAATGCTATTGCCAGAAGAAGAACATATTCTTTGCCAAGCAATCTATGAATCGCTAGAGAAGTTGATCCCAAAACCCTTCTGACACTTATTTCTCTTTTACGGATACTGACAGAGAAAGAAACCAAACTCAAGAGTCCAAGAGAACTTACTAGCAAGATGATCACAGATATGTAGGTCAGGAATGAAAATAGGTTTTGATCACTCTCGTAAAACTCCTCATAACTCTCCTCAAGAAAATTGTATTCCATCGGATACGTTTGATCAAATGTTGACCATTCTTTCTCAATGAAAGCCATCGTTTCTTTTAGATTGGTGTTTTTCAATCGGATGAAAAAGTTTTTATCATCTTCTTGATTTAGAAATATGGCAATCGGTTGTATTTGATTGTGCATAGAGCCCACGTGAAAATCCTTTACAATGCCAATTACTTCATAGAGTATTCGATTCTCCAGAGAATCCGTACCCCATCCGATTTTCTTCCCGACAGGATCGTCCGCCCATCCAAAGTGTGCAACGGCTGCTTCGTTTAGCAGAACAGAAGCGTTGCGATCTTTTTCAGATGTGTAGGTGAAATCTCGTCCAGCTTTGATTTCCATTCCGATCATTTCAAGAAAGTCACCATCGACCTGCATAAACTGTCCGCCTGATGAATTGAAGATGCCTGCCTCATCAGGTACATCATAAAGCGTTTGATTTAGCTCTACACCAGGTATTGAATTTGAGATAGATCCGCCAACAATGTTCGGGTTTGTCTTCAATTTCGATAGCAGTGCGTTGAGAGATTCGGGCGTAGCTTGATTTTTAACCTTAACGACCATTACGTTTTCACTGTCAAAGCCAAGATCACTAGCACCCATAAAATTCAACTGTCTTAGCACAATGGTGGTGGCAATGATGATTACGACTGAGGTTGAAAATTGTAGCGTGACAAGTATCTTTCTGAAGATGGCTCCTTTGCCATAGGTAAGGAATCGTCCTTTTAAAATAACAGAAGAACTCATTTTGGAAAGAAAGTATGCGGGATACAGACCCGCTAGAATTCCAATTGAGAAGGAAGACAGAAGATAGATTGACAATGCTTCCCATGTAATCAACTCACCCAACGATAATCCTAATCCTGTCAAATTGTTAAATGAAGGAAGGAGTGCTAGGATCAAAATCAGCCCAAGTAAAGAGGCGATAGTTGTGACGAAGACAGACTCCAAAAGAAATTGTTGAATAAGTGATTTGCGAGAGGAGCCAAGTGTTTTCCTTACTCCAACTTCCAACGTTCGATCTCCAGATCGTGCTGTGGAAAGATTTACGTAGTTGATGATCCCAATGAGCAAAAGGAATATTCCAATTGCAGACAGGATATATATACTGTCAATGCTGCTATTTAAGTACGCTTCCCAGGTTAAGTCCGAATTCAAGTGAATGGAAGAAATCGGCTGAAGGATCAACTCCACCTTCGCATCAAAGCGCTCGATTGTTGCCTTCATGTATTTATCTGCAAAGGCAGGGAATTCATTTTTCAAGTCCTCTACTGTGAAGTCAGGTTTGAATTTAAGATAGGTATATGTATGCCAGCCAATCCAAACGTTTTCCTCGCCTGGACGAGCCCCAAGGTCCCAAGATAGAAGTGCTTCATAAGGTAAGTGCGTTCGGAAACCCAAATCCTTTATAACAGCAGTGACCTTAATTTTTGTCACGCCATCCAGATCGATTTGTTGGTTGATAGGGTTTTCTGTCCCAAAGATTTTTTGAGCAAGTTTCTCAGTGAGAACCACAGAATTGGGCGTGGCCAAAGGATTTGGATTTGAACCTGGAAGAAATTCTCGCTGGAACACATCAAAAAATGTCGAATCTGCGAAGAAAATGTGATCACTGGTGACTTGTCTTTGATCGTAATCGAAAAACCCTTTGTGTGTGTAGAGTCCGTTGTGTCCGGCTATTCTTGTTTGCGCCTCAATTCCCGCGTAGTCTCGTTTCATCGATGGCCCAACAGGACGAGACAAGTTGCAGAATTTATCTATGTTCCCAGCAATATCATAGCTAGCACCCAAGCGGTAGATTGATTTCTGATCCTTAAAAGATGTATCATATGAGGTTTCGAAATAAACATAGGAGAAAATGAGAAAACTAAAAGCCAGCCCAAACGTGAGCCCAACAACATTGACAATTGAGTACCCTGGATGTTTAAGAAATTTCCTTATTGCATGTTTTATAAATCTAGACATGACGGTTCTGTAGGTTAGTTATAGTGAAACAAGGATGTAAGCAAATTCCACTATTGAGTCAGTATTTGATATTGGGATTTGGCTACTTTGACACATAGCATCTTTCTATATTTGCAGCCTCTTAAAGAACAATGGGAAAAGAATTCAAAAGGCATACGATTACTGCGGCACTTCCTTATGCAAATGGACCAGTACATATTGGACACTTAGCTGGTGTTTATGTGCCATCCGACATCTACGTAAGGTACCTCAGAAATAAAGGGGAGGACGTGGCATTTGTATGCGGCTCGGATGAGCATGGAGTAGCGATCGAGTTACGAGCTAGAAAAGAGGGAAAAACACCTCAAGAAGTCGTTGACTTCTACGACAAGCAGATCAGAGACTCTTTTGAGAAGTTTGGGATTAGTTTCAATATCTATCATAGAACTTCTGCTAGGCTACATCACGAAACTGCATCGGAATTTTTCGAAAAACTCTACAAGGATGGGAAATTTACTGAGACATCATCTGAGCAGTTTTACGATCAAAATGAAAAGCAATTTCTTGCAGATAGATATATAAAAGGTACTTGCCCAACATGCGGCTTTCCAGAAGCCTACGGTGATCAATGCGAAAATTGCGGGTCCACACTAAGTCCGTCGGAGCTCATCAATCCAAAGTCTATGTTGAGTGGGGAAGTGCCTATCATGAAGAAAACGAAGCACTGGTATTTTCCATTAGATCAATATGAATCCTGGCTAAAGCAATGGATTTTGGAAGATCATAAAGAGTGGAAGGCTAACGTGTACGGTCAATGCAAAAGCTGGATTGACAATGGGTTGAAACCAAGACCAATGACGAGAGACCTTTCATGGGGTATTCCTGTGCCTGTCGAAGGAGGAGAGGGAAAGGTTTTGTATGTTTGGTTCGATGCCCCAATTGGGTACATTTCTGCGACAAAAGAATGGGCAAAACAAGAAGGAAAAAACTGGGAAGACTACTGGAAGTCTGATGATACACGACTTCTTCACTTTGTAGGGAAAGACAATATCGTTTTTCACTGCATCATATTTCCAGCTTTGTTAAAGGCAGAAGGCAGTTACATCGTACCGGAGAACGTGCCGGCCAACGAATTCTTAAACCTTGAGAATAACAAGATTTCCACATCGAGAAATTGGGCAGTCTGGCTGCATGAGTACTTAGAAGAATTTCCTGATAAGCAAGATGTACTTCGCTATGTACTGACAGCTAATGCACCAGAAACAAAAGACAACGACTTTACCTGGAAAGATTTTCAGACGAGAAACAACAGCGAGCTGGTTGCAATTTTTGGAAACTTTGTCAATCGTGCGGTGGTGTTGACTCACAAGTACTTTGAAGGAAAGGTTCCATTAAGAGGAGAACTTCAGCCTATTGACAATGAAGTAATCACAGCAATTGCGTCAATTCCTAAGAAGGTCGAAGAGTCGCTCAATCAATTTAAATTTCGCGAGGCGCTGACCAACATGATGGAGTTGGCACGAATTGGAAACAAGTACTTGGCAGACACTGAACCTTGGAAGTTGATAAAAGAAGATGAGAGTCGTGTTGGAACGATCTTGAACATTGCGCTTCAAATATCAGCCAACCTTTCGATTTTGTGCGAGCCATTCCTGCCATTCACATCGGAGAAATTGAATGGGATTCTCAATGTTGGAGAAGGAAAGTGGTCAGATGCGGGAAGTATTGACCTTTTGAAGGATGCTCATCAGATGAACAAAGCTGAGTTGCTTTTTGAAAAAATTGAGGACGCTGTAGTAGAAGCCCAAGTCAACAAACTGTTAGAAACCAAAAAGATGAATGAAGAAGAAAACAACGCTCCTGAATTGACACCACTAAAGGACGAAATCGTTTTTGATGATTTTGTGAAAATGGATTTGCGTGTTGGAGAGATCAAAACAGCTGAGGCCGTGGAGAAGTCAAACAAACTGCTGAAATTCACTGTTGATATTGGACTGGAAACACGAACAATTTTAAGTGGTATTTCTAAGCACTTCACCATTGAAGAGATGATAGGCAAAAAGGTCGTTGTAATGGCGAATCTTCCAGCTAGAAAAATGATGGGAACGGAATCAGAGGGAATGCTTCTTTTCGCTGAGAATGCTGATGGTAAACTGGTAGCTGTAAATCCTGGTGATGATGCAAAAAATGGTGCTGTGATCGCTTAGTCTGTAATACACACTCTATTACGACTAATTAGTTATTGAATGGCTTTTAATAGCATTTGATAACATATTTTAGCACTTGACCCCATTTTGCCATAGTCGATGCCCTAGTTGTGGCGATTTTCGTTAACATCGAATTATGATGCTACTAACAAGATTAAAAAACTATCTAAGCGAGGATATTAGACTTTGTCAAGTGAGTAGAATTGGCAGAGCAACTGTGCCAGTCTTTCTCTTGGTTTTGTGTTATCTCTATTTATATCAACCTTTTGGAATTGAAGTAAGTTGGAATTCGAAGACGCTTATTTATCGAGCGATTGGCGTGGGCGTTGTTGCAATAATCTACTTCTTTGTTTACACTGTTTTCTATCTTCTTCAGCACCGCGCAAACTTTTCATACAGGAGGTACCATTATTCAATATTGGTGGGTGCTGTAATTATTTTAGCAGCTGTGGCAATTGATGGATATGAATCCTACCTAGAGGGGGGAAATTGGGTGATTAGCGCCTCAGAGATAGGAGAGAGCATGTTCCGTATGACGATGATTTTCATGTTACCAATGGGATTCTTCTTCGCTCAGCATCTTAGAACTTCCTCGACAAGATCTGGTGCATCAGTGAAGTTTGAACCAGAATTCTTTGCCAATCAGGACTCTGGTGAGGCCATTCCAGTGATTCTCAAATCAACGAATAACAAGGAAATTCTGAGCCTGTGCCTTGGTGATATTTGTTACATCACCTCACTTGAAAACTATGTAAAAGTTTACCACCTGAAAGATGGTAAACTTCGCTCGGATGTCTTAAGAAACACCATTCAAAACCTTGAACGACAATTGAAAAACACATCCGTTGTGAGATGTCATCGGGGTTACCTAGTTAACCTATCCAAGGTCTACTCGGTGAACAAAGCAAATCAGCGGCTCTACCTCCAACTTCTCGAAGTAAACGAGGAAATCGTTGTTTCCAGGTCGTACGTAGCTAAGTTCAAAGAGATATATGATAGGTTCACTGAAAATACCTACCGACTCATCTTAAACTAAATGACTGCTGACTCATCTGAAGTAGAAGTTGTTTCAACTACCTTTTTTCTCATGACTGAAACACCAAGAATTACCCAGTAAAAGTTTGAGAGCATAATGAATAGACCTCCAAGCGGTTTTTCCCAAAAATACCCGAACAGGCCTAGTAGAAATGCAACTGCTGTAAAGTGACCAACGAATAGTCCGAAGTAGCCAAGGCGTTTCTTGAATTCATTGGTATGCAGAATGATCTGCGAATTGAAACCAATGGATATAAATAAAAGAAACAGTGCTGTGCTGTAGAGACTAATGGCGAGATGATGAGTTATTTCTACAAGAGGTGCTCTGCTATCTCCGTATTCGATAAAGAATCTCAATGCTTCGGGAACAACAAAGCCATCGACAATTGCAGCGAGAAAGAAAAGGGTTAAACCACCAATTCCTGCAATGGCAAAGATTCTTGTGAAGATTGGATATTTGTATTTCTTGTATGTATCTACAAGGTAAAGGACTCCGAAAAGTAGAAAGACAAATCCAACCATGGCCATCAAATGACTGATCAGATGTCCACCGTAATTTGGTGCGATAAAATCTGCCAACTGTTGTGCTCTCTTTAATGGAAATTCTGGAAGTTTCTCAATACCAGCAAAGACTGGGATCATGCGAGTTACGTTCAGTAAGCCTCCAATTGTAATAAATAAACCTGCAACAATTTTGTGTTTTTTAGTAATCATATTTAGTATTTTTTCATGCTATTTACGGCACTAAATCACTTTGTTTCAGACAGAGTGAGAGAATGTTGGAATATGGGATAAGATGCTATTTCAATTGACGAAATGACCGCTGGTCAGTCATTGATCACTGGGTTTTTCTTGGCTATGCAACTTAAAATGAATGCTCCCGGAATTATTACGTCATAGTAAAAAAGGTAGTCTGCAACAGTTTTTGACATACGCATCATAATTAAACTTCTCTGGTGTGTTGGACCGTTCTTCTTCAGTCAAAAACATCCAAATGAAAAATAATAACCTACCTACCATCTTCTGCGCATTCATGCTAGTCTCATCTTTACTAATCGAAGCGAATGGACAGTCATATGCTTCCAAGGAAACGGAAACTGTTGTTAAAAAGATGATAGCAGCTCATGGAGGATATGAAGCATGGAAAGATCTAAAGACCTTGAGCTTCAGTAATATTATGCACAGTGAATCGCTGCCAACCCTTCGCTTTTGGACCAGCAGCAATACCTATGACATGAAAACCAGAAGGTCTTATCAGGACTGGCCTATACATCAATCTTATATGAGTTTTGATGGAAAGGAAGCATGGTCCATAGATTGGAGAGTTGGAAATTCTCCGAAATATCAGCACTCGGTTTTTTTCTATTATGTAAACCTGCCTTGGTTGACACAGGACAGTAACGTGAAACTTGGACAAGCAGTGAAAATCACGCATGAGGCCTATGATAATCCCGTTTACAAAGTGGAAATGGGATTTACCGAACCACCCACAGAAGGTAAATCTGTCAACGATACATATACGCTATTTATAGATTCAGAGAGCTATCTCTTGGCGGGCTATGAATATACTGTTTCCTGGGGGCCTTTGCTAGATCTAATGAGAATCCCCAAAGGAGAAGTCTTTGGTCCGGTACGTAGAAAAAATAATCTATTCTCGACGGAGGAAAACGGTTTGAGATTTCCAGTATTGATGACAACATCCAATGTCGAAACAGGGGAGCTCTACGGTGATCACGTTCTATACAACTATGTGCTTGATGGTGATTTTGACGAATCACGTATGATAAAACCACCCAATGCAATTGTAGATACAGTGACAGACGTTAGAAAGAACTGATGGGACTGACAAGTATTCTATTTTTCAAAGTACGGTTTCCAGCTAGATTCCTTTGGTGGTTTAGTGAAGTAACTAACCAGGACGAAGCTTAGGACGCTGACAAAGAATCCCGGCAGGACGGGATAAATTCCCGGATCGGCAAAGGCTTTCCATAAACCGGTGACAACTACGCCACCGATCATGGAAGTGATAGCGCCTTCTTTTGTTGCTCTCTTCCAAAGTACACCTCCAACAACGGGAGTAAAGAAGCCAGCACCCATGATAGCGGTAAAGAGGATCACAATGAATTGAATCAACTCACCTTCTGCAAGACCAAGAAGGACCGAAATCAAAGGCAGGACTCCGACGATCAAAATGCCAATTCGAGCTACGACGAGACGTCTCGTCTTTGATGCTTTCTTGTGAATCAGATTTTGATAAATGTCTTCAGATAATGCAGAGCCAGCTACCAGAAGTAGGGAATCAACAGTAGACATCATGGCTGAAGTAACAGCCGCTAGCATTATGGTGCCAATGAACGTAGGAAGAACCGCCTTAGCTATGATCGGCATAGCAAGGTCTCCCGTAGGAAGATTGGGAAAGAGTGTCATTGCTACCAGTCCGAGGACGAAAACAAGAAGGTTTATCACTGTTACAACAATGATTGTCAGAAGAATCGCTCTCCGAATTGTTTTCATGTCACGCATGGCATAGAGCCGAATTACTTTCTCAGGAGTAGCCACCGAACCAAGAAAAAAGGCAAGCCCAAGCGTGATCAAAAGGACAGCCGGAAAGCCTGACCAATCGAAAGTTACTGGTTTTACAATCGCAACTTTAGTGAGTAAATCACTTAAACCATCAAAGTGTCTGAGCGCGAGTGGAATGGAAATCAGCGTTCCCACAATCATGATGATCATCTGTAGGAAGTCTGTATAGGCGACTGCCAGCATGCCACCAACCATCGTATAGACGAGAAGGATCAAAGTGAAAATCACCATTCCAGTGGTCGGATTTATGCCAAACACAATGTTGGCTATCAGACCTCCAGCTACAATCTGTGCTTGAATGTAGACAACCGTAGCGATTAGAATGATTACAGCTCCCACTCCACGAGCAACGCGGCTGTCATACCTTCTCTGGAGAAAAGCGGGTAGCGTGAGCTCCTTCACTTTAGTAAACCTTGGAGCCAAAACCGCCACCATAAACCAGTAGGCGAGGGGAATGACCAATAGCACCCAGCCAAAAGACCAGCCGACAGAATAGATTACTCCGATCGTTCCAATGAATGTTCCGGCACTGGTATGTGTAGCTGCCATTGTGGCACCACCAACACCCCAACCAAGTTTACCACCTGCTATCCAATAGTCTTCTTCCGACTTTGTCAGCCGCAGACTCAACCAGCCGATGAGAAACACCAGTAAAAAATACCCACTGAATATGATCAGTTGTATGCTCATTCTTTCTCAGTCCAATACATCCAAATGATGTAACCAACGATGATTACACCAATGACTAAAAACAAACCCCAGAATATGAAATCACCCATAGATCAGCTTTTTTCTGTTGTACCAGATGAGAAAGCCGATTCCGGCAAACAACAGGGCAACCGACAAATCGACAATGGCGACTACATCTCGTGGACTTTCTGAATCTTTTAGTAGTTCGAGCCTAGCACCTGAGATCAATGCTGGTAACTCAAATGAAGTTCGTTTTGTCTTTCCCTCTTCAGTTTTGATCATTTCTACTGTCGGAAAGTGAACATGAATCGATTGGCTTTCAGAGAGGAGGTCCATTTTGAAAAACCCATCCTCCGAGGAGGCAGCAGCCAGATTTGTGAAGAACAATGGGAGATAGAATACCTTTTCTGTTGCCTTAGCAGTATATCTTAATTTGACTGAATCAAGTGACTCAACGTGAAGGGTAATTTTGATAAGGTCGTCTTCATGTCGCTGCACATATTTGAACCCCGAAATATCGACAGCTCCGATTTGCATATTTTCAAATCGAAGTGCCTTTAATTCCACGGTTTCTTGTGATTCTGAAAGGTTTAGGTGGAATGTCTGCGCAACATGAAACTGTTGGTTTTCATAGCGAACTTCTGTAACTACCTTTTCAATCGTACTTTGTCCAAATAGGCAAGATGAAAGAAGAAGGCAGACAAGTATGCAGACTAATCGCATTAAACCCAGACTTCTTTTAGCAAACGAAGTGTGTTCTGACCCATAATTTTTGAAATATCATCTTCTGAGTAGTCATGCTTGACTAGCCATCTAACTATGTTATACGATCCTTCCGTTGGGTTTTCCAACCCATCTACATAGGGCACTGGTTCGTATTCCATTCCTGGTTTTTGACTTTTAGAAGCCTTGAGAGAAAGAGCTTTAGTGTATGCGGTATGCAGTCCTACGTGGTCTCCATACAAGGTGTCAGGCCCCATGGTAACGTGATCTATTCCAACCAAATCTTTGATGTACTCAAAGTGCTCCATCACTGAATCAAGGTTGTGCTTCCTTTTGGTAGGAGTGAGTGTAGTATGCGGCGCAGCTTCTATACCAATAACACCACCTTTATCCGCGCAGGCTTTTAGTACATCGTCTGGTGCAAGTCTGTTCGTGTTCCACAGTTCTTTTGCTCCAATGTGAGATAAGATGATCGGTTTTGAGCTGTGCTTAATTGTGTCTCGTGCTGTCTGATCTCCTGTGTGAGAGCAATCAATCAGCAATCCTAGTTTGTTCATTCGTTCGACAGCCCTTTTTCCAAAGACAGTTAGTCCACCATCGCGCTCTTCTTTCAAACCAGAACCAAGGGCATTCGATTCGCTGTACGTGATGCCAATGGATCGAAGTCCAAAACCATAAAGAAGATCTAAACGATCAAGTTCGTTTTCAATCATCATGGCGCCTTCCATCACAGCTACCCAGGCTACTTTCCCTTCCTTATTTGCTTTGTAAATGTCATCGACTGATTTGCAGTGAATCACAAAATCCTGATGCGCAATGTCGCAAAGTCGCATGCCGAGATCATGAATTACCTCGCTCCATTTCCAGCCTCCTTTAGAATGAATCATGCATATTCCATCCATCAGGTTATCAAAGACACAATCCCAATGACTCTTTGAAAGCCCTTTGAATGCAGTAGCCATTCTACCGTCTTTGACGTAGGCAGGTGTTTCCATAATGTCCTTTGGAAATGTCCCCAAATGCTCGTGGACGCTGATTAGCATGTGATCTTTGAGAATTTTGGTGACCAGTTCTTCTTGATCGGAATTGAGTTCAACTTTTGTGGAAGGCACACGATCTATTTCGTCTGCTAGTTCGAAGTGATTGTAGTCGACATCTTTTTCGAGGTACTGAAAGGATTGGTATCCGCTGTAATTTTTCGTGAGGCTCATGGGTTTAATGTGTTATCGTCTTCGATAATACATTAAAAAGCTGAGAAACGCTTAAGATGGAGAAGGTATGTCAGTAAGCTTTCAAAGAGGTAATTCTGTAATAATGATCGACTACTTTGAACGATTACTGTTTTCTTGCTGCAAGTGCTTGAAATAGTAAGCTTCTTCTTCAGTCCTTTCGATAATGTTGTAATTCTTCCAAAATTCAACATCAATGCCTTTTGCCTGACTTATCAGAGTGGAGTGATAGTCCATTAAGCAATCTGGATTCTTTGTCTTCTTAAGGTCTTCGACATCTTTCTTAATGATTGAATTAGCAAAGACGGTAAACACATGTTGCATACGAAACCTGCTTGAGTCCACTATATTTAAATGTTCAAATTTCCCTGTTTGCCGATACGATTTTAGAATCTCCTTGGAGGAGCAATTTCGAGCAAGTAAAGATCAGTGAATTTGTGGGGGAATAACTTAATAGAGCCTCAGTCTTCTTGCACTGTGATGAACAGTCAAAATGAATATGTTATCATTAACTATTTCGTATATAATTCGATAATTCCCATCGATTAACTCTCGAGTATTTTCATGTTCTAGTTCAGGGGCAGTCCTTCCGATTTTAGGATTATGTCCTAGAATTTCTACTTTTCGATAAAGTTTGTTGATTGTATTTCTGCATATTTTGGAGAGTCAAGTCCAATGAATTCTGCGATCTCATTAAGATCGGACAAAGCATTACTCGTCCACTTTACTTTATCCATTTACTCAATTGCTCCTTTGCAGCTTCATGAGTAAATGTTTTACCATCATTAATGTCTTGACGTCCTTTCTCAATTTTATCCAAGACAATCAGGCGTTCGATGAGCTCATCTAACTCAAAATCTTGAGACATTTCATTGATGGAGGCAATAGCAGTTTGTTTATTCATTTCGGCACTAATCTTATATATAAAGGTAATGGGAAAGTATTATTATAAGAAATGACAATGAACCCATTTAATACCTCTAATTCCATTACTTATCAATTGCTATTTTCTAAATTACTAAATATTTTAGTAAAATAATTAACCGCTTAAATCGAGGGAAAAGAATGGATAGACAGATTGTCCACATGGATTTGGACGCTTTCTACGTGAATTGTACGCTTCTAAAAATGCCGGAATTGGTAGGAAAGCCTGTGATTATTGGAGGAATCAGTAACAGGGGAGTAGTGACTTGTGCTTCTTATGAAGCACGGAAATATGGTGTTCATTCTGCCATGCCGACACGATTTGCCAAACAGCTATGCCCCGATGCGATAATCCTTCAGGGTGACTTTGATATGTTCACTGATTACTCAAACATGGTCAATGAGATTGTTGCTGAGAAAGCACCCGTATTGGAACGAGCATCCATTGATGAATTCTACATGGACGTTAGTGGCATGGATCGGTTCTATGGATGCCATCAATTCACCAAAGAATTAATGAATCGGGTATCGCACGAAACAGGTTTACAAATGTCTTTTGGCTTGAGTGTGAACAAGACCGTAGCTAAAATGTGTACCAATTACTCCAAACCTAACGGGAGCCTTCAAATTCCTCAGAAAGAAGTTCAGCCATTTCTCGACCCACAGTCCATTCGAAAAATCCCTCAACTGGGAGATGTGACTTTCAAATTGCTGCGTCGAATTAGTATTAAAGTGATCAGAACATTGCGCGAACTTCCAGTCGATTCCATGCAGGAATTATTAGGGAAAAATGGGATTTCCATTTGGAGAAAAGCGAATGGAATTGATTCCACTCCGGTTATGCCTTTTTCCAATCGAAAGTCGATTTCAACCGAAAGAACCTTTGATAAAGACACTCAGAACATTCCAGAACTAAAGGCATTACTTATTTCTATGGTGGAGAAAGTGGCGTTTCAAATGAGGGACGCGAATATGCTTTGCTCGACCATCACCGTTAGAATTCGCTATTCTAATAGAGATACAGAGACAAGTCAGGCAAAACTTTCATTTACCTCAAATGACGATATCCTGCTGGAAAAAGCACTGGAATTATTTGATAAACTCTACAATCGAAGGATGCTGCTCAGACTGGTTGGTGTCAAGCTTTCAAATTTTGTCTACGGCAATCATCAGATTGATATTTTTCAGGACACCACGAAAATGATCAACCTATATCAGGCGATGGATCGGATGAAAAGACGGTTTGATAACCCCAAGTTGATTCGCAGAGCAACAGGCCTTTCGGCTCACAAGAACACACTTGTCAAGAAGGGCTAAATGTATTTGAATTGCCACTCCTTTTACTCGCTTCGCTATGGGACCATTCCAATTGGAGGACTTATTGAAGAAGCAAAAAGATGTCAAATTGATTACATGGTACTCACAGATATCAATTGCTCTACTGGAGTATTTGATTTTGTGAAAGCATGTAAAGAAAACGGCATTAAGCCTATCGCAGGGATGGAATTCAGAAATGGAGATCAGCTTCTGTATATCGGGATTGCAAAAAACTTTGAAGGATTCAGGGAACTAAATGAGTTGATCACGAGATACAATTTGGGTGAAATGGATCTGCCTTTTCAGTCACCGAAATTTCAGAATGCATATGTGATTTATCCATCAAGTAATATCCCTGATGAGCTGCTGGAAAATGAATTTGTCGGGATTCGAAGCTCGGAACTTCAACCATACAATAATCCATTGCTAAGGTTCAAGGAAAAGTTGGTTTGCCTGAATTCAGTGACCTATAGAAATCATCAGGAATACCGATTACACAAACTCCTCAGGTGTGTTGATCATAACATTCTCATTTCCCGTTTGGAAGCACAGCAATTTGGTCAGCAAGATGAGGTAATGCTACCAATAGATAACGTAAATCTTCTTTTTCGAGATGTGCCGCACGTCATTCATAACACCAACAAGCTCGCTGAGAGTTGCTCTTTTGAATTTGATTACAAAGCACCAAAAAACAAGAAAACGTTTACGGGAAATCAGTACGAAGACAAAATGCTGTTGGAAACATTGGCCCTGGAAGGTTTCCGAAATAGGTATGCAGCACACGATAAAATCGCAAAAGACCGATTGATTAGTGAGTTGGAAGTTATTGATAAACTCCAGTTTGCATCCTATTTCCTAATTACTTGGGATGTCGTGCGACACAGTCTGAATCATGGCTATTTCCATGTCGGCAGAGGGAGTGGCGCAAACTCGATTGTGGCTTACTGTTTGAAAATTACAGAGGTTGATCCTGTAGAACTCAACCTCTATTTTGCCCGCTTTCTCAACAGCAAAAGAACAAGCCCTCCAGATTTCGATATCGACTGGAGTTGGAAAGATCGGGACGATATCATCGATTACATCTTCAAACGATTTGGAAGAGAATACACTGGATTTTGTGGGACGGTTTCCGATTTTAAGTACCGATCAACGATGCGCGAGTTGGGTAAGGTATTGGGACTTCCAAAAGAAGAACTTGATTCACTAACCAGAACCCCAATAGATCAACATCATCAAAGTGGAGTGATTCACAACCTTCACACATTCAGTATGATGTTAGAAGGATTTCCGAATCAGTATTCGATGCATGCATGTGGCATCTTTATTTCAGAGTTGCCCATCTCGTATTACACGACGATGAATGTGTATCAAAAGGGTGTACCAACGTGTGAGATAGACATGTATCTGGCAGAGTCTATCAATCTGGAAAAACTAGATGTTCTAAGCCAACGAGGACTGGGACATATCAAGGATGCAGTAGAATTAGTCAAGGAGAATAAAGGGGAGGAGGTTGATATCTTCAATACCGACAAGTTCAAGAAAGACCCAAAGTGCAACGACATGTTGGAAAAAGGGAAAACATTGGGTTGTTTTTACATCGAGAGCCCAGCAATGCGGGGATTGTTGAGGAGGCTAAAATGCAACGATTACGAAACGTTGGTAGCTGCTAGTTCGATTATTCGGCCTGGTGTAGCTCAAAGCGGAATGATGCGAGAGTATGTGGAGCGGCACAGGGATCCAAGCAAGATCATTTACTTTCATCCAGTTTTCGAGGAGCAGTTGAAAGACACCTATGGCGTGATGGTATATCAGGAAGACGTTATAAAAATTGCGCATCATTTTGCCCAAATGGGGTTAGATGAAGCTGATGTTTTGCGCCGTGGTATGTCTGGGAAAACTCGCTCCAAGAAAGAGATCGAATTGGTTCAGGATAAGTTTTTTAGCAACTGTAAAAAGCTAGGATATTCCGAAGAGCTGACAAACGAAGTGTACCGTCAAATTGCCTCTTTCGCTGGGTACAGTTTTTGCAAAAGTCACAGCGCATCATATGCTGTAGAGAGTTATCAAAGCCTCTATTTAAAGGCATATCATCCTCTTGAATTTATAACTGCTGTGATCAATAATAATGGAGGTTTCTATCGCCCAGAGGTGTACATCAATGAGGGAAGGGTATTGGGAGCGGAAATTGTCCCACCAGATATTAATACCAGTGAGCATCTTACGCATATAACGGGAATGACGATACACCTTGGGCTACGTCATGTGATTAACCTAAGCAATAGATCAAAAAAGGTGATCCCAGAAGAGCGACATAGAAATGGGAAATATCTCAGCATGGAAGATCTAATCATGCGAACCGGAATTACCCGAGACGATCTGGAGCAACTGATCTATGTGGGAGCTCTAAGGAGTTTTGGAGTTTCAAAAGGTGAATTGATTATTCAATCTAGAAGGCATTTTAATCACCAACCGAAAGTCCAAATTGACAATCGTCTTTTTAAACTGGAATCCAAACCGCTCAAACTTCCCGGACTCGCTGGTTCTAGGATGGAAGATGCTTTTGATGAGTTAGAAGGGCTTGGTTTTCCTGTTTCTATTTCTCCATTCGATCTATTGAAGACGTCTTATCGTGGAAGTGTTCTTGTGAAAGATTTGCTCAAATATGAAAATCAAGTAGTGAAAATGTTGGGCTATCTGGTGTCTATCAAAGATGTACCAATCAAAAAACGTGATGGGAAGTTGAAGATGAATTTTGGTACCTGGATTGACGTGGAGGGAGGATACTTTGATACCACCCATTTCCCTCCGACGCTTCAAAAATATAAGTTCAAAGGCTTGGGTTGTTACCTGTTACTTGGAAAAGTGGTGATAGATTTTGATTTCCCTAGTATTGAAATTTACAAGATGGAAAAACTTCCTATGATTCCCGATCCCAGATATAGTGAAGAAGACAGACCGAATCATCAAGTGATGGATA
This sequence comes from Cyclobacteriaceae bacterium, assembly GCA_039986395.1. Classification (GTDB taxonomy): domain Bacteria; phylum Bacteroidota; class Bacteroidia; order Cytophagales; family Cyclobacteriaceae; genus Ekhidna. Next base: position 19,497 of record JBDWQX010000275.1, on the reverse strand, counting down.
GTATGAAAGTAGCGCATAGCAAAACGGGTCGAGCGCCATACCCATCTATGGATCAACTCGATGAACTTTATGGAAGGAAACCTGCCAGCAAAACATCACCTCAGGAAGGGAAGAGTACTGACGGATTGATGTCAGTCGGAGGGCGGAAGTGAGTCATAGATCGTACATCAAATAAGATGGAGTTTGTTTATGATACTTATTAATAACTTTGATAGAAATGAAATCAGTAGAAGAATATATTGAAGTATACCGATCTCTAAAACTTGATGATGTTGTTAATTACAATAAATTCAATGAGTACGTAATAACAGCCCATAGCACTCAAATTGAGGGATCTACTTTAACAGATGAAGAAACAAGTCTTCTGATTGACGAGGGAATCACCCCAAAAGGAAAGCCACTTGAACATACGTTGATGGTAACTGATCACCATAAGGCCTTGAGATTTGTTCTGAAAGTAGCCACTGATAAAATCCGTATCAATCCAGAGCTCATTTGCAACATAAATGCACATGTTATGGCCTCTACTGGAAAGACTTATAATACTGTTTTAGGAAATGTGGATTCTTCAAAAGGAGAATTGAGAAAAGGGCAAGTGTATGTGTCAAAAAGGTATTTCCCAGATTATCAGAAAGTACCTCAACTATTAAGTGAACTGTGCGAGTCTCTACGAGAAAAGATGGATAAGGCAGACTCTATAAAAGAGAAACTTTACCTTTCATTCAGTGCGCATTTTAATTTAGTTAGTATCCATCCACATTATGACGGAAATGGAAGAACCAGTCGTTTACTTATGAACCTGATTCAACGTTGGTTTGGGTTACCTCTGGGTATGGTTCACAAGGAAGATAAGCTCGAGTATTTTGCCGCCCTTGAAGATAGTAGAGAGAAAGAAATGATTGAGCCGTTCAATGAATTTATGGAATCTCAATACAAGAAACAGCTCGCCACAGAGATTGAAAAATACAATACACAAGTAGATAAAAGAGATAAAGGAATGGGAATGAATTTTCTTTATTAATACCCAAAAATTATTGTCAGTCTCTTAATTCACATTCCTCACCCTAACGGCGTTTGGACCTTTTAGTCCTCCAGATCCACTAGAGATCAAATCTTTCTTGAAAGAACCATTACCACTGTACTGTTTAACAGCACCTGTGCCTCCATTGCCAATTATAAAATCTCCATTTTTCAGGAAATCAATTCCTTCATTTTGGCTCAAGGCTGAGACTTCCGTTTCAATGAAATTACCATTCGAGTCAAAGCGCTTTATTGTGCCACTTTGCCAGTCATTCACCCATAGGTCTCCGCCATCAAACCAAATATCTGTGGGGCCTGAAAGGTCAGAAGAGATAAAAATTCCATCATCGTTTCCACTTGTATCAAACCTCCTAACGGTAGCTCCGCTAAAAGAAGAAACATAGAGCCTACCACTTGAATCCCAGTCAAGACCGATACTCTGTGTGACACCTATCGAAGTAAATTCGTCTACAAATGTTCCATCCAGTTGGTACCTATGAACTTTTCCATTGCCTGTCCATTGCAAAGCATAAAGTAAGTTGTCAGGGCCAATTTTGATTCGAGTTGGTCCACTTATCCCACTGGCGAAATTGCTAAGAAATGCTCCCGTTTCTATATCATGTCGCCTGATGCTATTGTCATTGAGATTTGAAATCAGCACATGCCCATCATCTTCCAGAAATAGAATATCCTGTGGCCAACTCAGATTTTCTCCAATGAAGACTTCTGGGTTTTTACCATTCTCATCATACTTTAAAATTTGAAACGGTGGGCTGCCGACAGGACTGCCCGCATCGCTTACGTAAATCTCGGTTCTAGGCGCTGAGCTATCCCAAACAGTAATTTGTAGCGTACTTTGAATGGTTTCAACTTCAGCTGTTATAGTAGATGAGCCTACAACCAATGCAGTAACTAATCCACTTTGATCTACGCTTACGTTCGCGTTACTTGTACTCCATGAGACTGTTTCTGAAATAGGAAATTCTAGGTTATCCTGATCAAATCCAGTAACGGTGAGTTCGGAAGTTTCTGATGTGAGAATGTCGAGTTTACTTCCGTTTGAGGATGAAATTTCAATTCTCGTAAGTACTTTGACAGTGTCTGTCTTATCGGGCCCACAGTGTGTAAAGGTGGTGATCAGTAGAATAGCAACAATGTATTTCATGTGGATTTAACGTTAATCGTACATTGTAAGTACAATTTCCGAAAAGTTATACCTTATTCTACATCTCTATTTTTTGTTTGAGCTCGCTGGCTCGTCCTCCGAATTTGCCTAAACAACAGGTTTGGTAGATACTACGACTTGGGACTTGAATTCATTCACCAGGAAACTACAAGCCTCACCAGCAACTTCTTTTGAAGGGGACGAAGTAAAGACGAAGAAGTAGATCTCGCCGACGTTTACCTCTCCTAAACTGTGATACATGTGAAGACATGAGAGATTGAACTTAGCAAAGGCACTTTCTCTGATTTCGTAAAGAATTGATTCCACCGCTTGTTCATTAGCTGAGAAATCAAGTGCGCGAATTGCTTTACCATCACTAGTATCTTCCTTCACCTGCGCCAGAAATATGCTGTGCTCGCTGATGTCTGTCTTTGACTGATGACTCGCGATTGAATTCGCTATTTTGTCTGGAGATATTGACCCTTCCAGAAATACTTTTTTTGGTTTCTTCTTTTCACTCATTGTATCAGCAAATTTAGAACTGTAAATTCAACATTAGGTTTGGCGCAAATCCAATCCCATAGCGTTTGTCTAGGATGGGTGTCCTGCTCGCCTGTCCGAAAAGGTAAAAATTCTCTTCAATGAGGTTTTGACGATCATAAACATTGAGAATAGAGAGACCGATGGATCCGATCCATTTTTTGCTTCTTGGCGAAATATCATAGACTACAGCTAGATCGAGTTGATGCTGTGGTGTAAAACGGCCATCATTTGTCTCAACTGGGATTTCACTGCTTGTTTCGTTCATCTCCTGGGTGAGAACGACTTCAGGGAAAAACGTACTGTTAGTATATCGAGGAGTGCCAGATGCGAGTTGCCACCCAAAAGAAAATTTCCATTTTTTTGAGGTTAACGTACTGCCGATATTTAAAACATGAGGTTGGTCATAATAAGTCTTGAAAGGTAGTTGATTGAGTTCATCGAAAGTCATCTCAGTCTTTGTAAGACTGTAGTTTATCCAGGCATCCATTCCAGGCCAGTGCTTTCTCAGAAGAAGATCAAGTCCTTGAACTTCCAACTCACCAATTGCCTGAGGTTGTATCAAAGGTGGTCCCTGACCCATTGGAGGCGGTCCACCTGGTGGTGGATTCATGGAGGGGGCTTCATTGGGGTTTCTTACGGATAAGTTTTTTATGAGCTTCTGATGAAATTCTAAGTCAATGATGAAGTTGTTTTTGTCCCATATTCCTCCAACCATAAATTGACCGCTTTTTATAACTGGAAAGATCGAACTGGCGAGTTCCCATGGAAAATTTTCAGCCCTGGTATCTTCAAAGTCAAAGAAGATTCGCTGATTTATAAACTGATTGTAAAGACCAGCACTGGATTTTACAGAGAAGAATTTATGCAGTTTATAGCTGGACATTATCCGTGGTTCAAGAAAAAATTGTTCTGTTTTTGTATAGTAATTGGTTCGTAAACCAGCGCTTACCAGAAAACCAGTCACAGGCTGTGACTTCATATTGAAAAAGGAAGAATGAACGGTGGCTACATCCTCACGTAATACGGGACCCCTAGGCCGAGTAATCAGATTAAGTAGTTGATGCTTGTTGGCTTGATAGCCAAAATTTAATATGGTCGCTGACTTTTGGTTGACTTCATATTCGAGATCAAAAATAAACCCAAAATCATCGATTTCTGACCTGAAAATTGGGCCATTGATAGTGGTGCTATCCGGGATTTCTGTTGTTGTTACACTTTTATAATGATAAGCGGATTTCATCAACGAAATTTTAGTTGAGAGCCTTGGGCTCCAGAACTGCTTCCATTCTAGATTTCCACCGTGGTTGCTCAGATTTATTTCACTAGATATTCTACGAGGCATGAGCAAGCCTGTAATTTCATTCTCTTGTGAATTATCAATCCCCAGAAAACTAAATGAAAGTTGTCCTCGCTTCATGTTGTAAACGGCTCCCAAGTTGTAATCAAGAAAAGAGTAGTCTTGTTTGGTGACATCAAGGTTAGGGTCTGACTCAGCAAAAGATAGGTTTGATGGCTGATAAACCATTGTGTTAATCGCATCGAGTTTTGGAGACTGGAAACTGTTCGGATATGCGGTTCTTATTGCACCAGACAACATGAATTTTTTATGAATTGGTATTTGCGCAGATAGCGCGGTGTAGTAGCTGTTTATACCTAAACGATACATTGAAGAATCACTGATAGACTTATTACTCTCCAATTTGATTACTCCACCAACTCTGCCGCCTAAACTAGGGTCAAAACCACTTCGATAGACACTCACGCTTTGAACGACTGCTGGGTTGTACGGCGATATTGCGCCAAAGTAGTGCCCTTTGTGATAGATCGGAATATTATCAAAAAGCAACAATGTTTGGTCTGTTGTGCTCCCTCGAATGTGAAGATTCCCAGCCTTTCCATTGGGAGCAGTAATTCCAGGAAGACTTCTGAGTGCGAGCAAAATATCGCCGTCAGTTTCCCCAGGTAACAAGCCAAGACCCTGCGTTTGAATTTTTAATGAATGATCACTTAAATCAGCATTGATTCCATTGGTTAGGTAGTTGGTAATAACAACCTCATTTAGTTTGGTGACTTTGAATGACATCTGAATCTCGGGACAATCTTCCTTGGTCAAATTTTTAATTGAAGTGAAGAAATCTTGGTACCCAAGGTGTCGAATGGCTATAGTATCCTGAAAGGTGAGTGAAGTATTGAATCTAATGATACCATTTTCATCTGCAACAAAGTTTGTCGGCTGACTATTGATGATAATCTGGGCACCTTGCAAAACAGCGTCATCCTGATCAATAACCTTTACACAAAGAGATCTGGGTACATTCTTCACAATAAAGATGCTCGCGGGAGACGCTTCGAAGACGAGTCCGGTTTCATCTGACAGCGCATGTAGCTGAGAGTCCAGTTCTGCTCCAGAATCCAAATTTGTAACAACAATCCTATTTATCATCTCGTCGGCGTACGAAAAAGTGACACCATGCTGCCCTTCCAATTGTGTTAAAACCTTTCGTAGAGAAGTTTGGGAGGACTGTGCAAAGATGTTAGTCCATCCAAGAAATAGGACTGAGGCAAAGTAGAGGACTGGTTTGGACATAGTGAGCTATAGCTCCACAAAAGTAACCGCTCCATTCGACCTTTTGTATGTCAATTGCATGGAACTACTAACTATGTTCAGTGCGGACACAATATCCATGTTGGAGTAGGCACCAGTGAAGGTTCGGGTAAGATCAATGGAGCCACTTGCTATCTCAAGGTCGAACTCAGCTGCAAGCCTCTCAAAAACAATAGATAGAGGAGCACTCTGATATCTTGAGATGTCTTTTGACCAGCTTATATTTCGAAATTCGAAAGATTCGGGAGTCTTCTCATTTTCAAGGCGCACACCCATTCCCTTTCGTAATTTCTTTTTGGTTTCACCCGATTCGACAACCACTTCTCCTTCATAGCATGCAACAGAGCCGTAATCAGCAAAGCTTTTTACTTCAAAAGAAGTTCCCAACACCTGAACTACTCCCTGGGTAAAGGTCACCTCAAATGGGCTTCCTTTCTCTACCTCAAAAAATGCCGAGCCTTTTAAATCCAACTTCCTTGCATGGTTCCAACTTTCCTCATTATAAGAGAGAATGGAGGACGATGCCAGGTATACAATTGATGAATCTGGCAAAAGAACTTCCCTGGATTCCGCAATACCTGTTGCGACTGTAGTCATCGAGTCATTCCTGAAGACTAACAGAACCAGCGAAAGGACGACAAGCAAGGAGGCGGCAATTTTCAAAGAACTTCTTTGGTGCCATTGAACTACTTTGACCTTATCCCTTTTTTTTATCAGTTCAGAAAAACCATCGTCCGTAAGAACAGTAGGTGGGATCCATGACTCAACTTCGTTAAAGATCTTCTGATATTCGGTATACCGAGAACTTTTCTGAAATTCAGCTAGTTCTTCGGGGCTGAGCTTGTTGCTGAGCCACTTTGTTACTAGTTCGCTATCGTCGGATTCTTTGGTCACTTAGGTATATAACAGGTGGTTATTGAAATCTTACACCCTGTTTAAATCTTTGTCTCTTTTAAGATACTACCTCGGAGTTTTTCCATTGCCTTGTACATCTTTTTGTGAACAGCACTTATACTGATTTCCTGCATGTCAGCAATTTCTTGAAACGGTATTTTGTCAATTTTATGAAGAAGAAAAACGGTTCGCTGACCTTCTGGTAGACTAGATATGGCTGCTTCAAGCTGGCCTTTAAACTCTTTTTCCTCTAAAAGGAAATGAGGGCTTTCGTATTCGTTTTTATCATCACTTCTTCGCTCGAACTTCAAGACTACTTTTTCGTGCTCGATTTGATTTAAGAACAACCTATGGGCTGTGGTGAAAAGATACGACTTGACTTTGTCTACTAAAACCTTCGTGCAATTTTCCCATAACCTCACAAATGCCTCGTGCATCAAATCTTGTGCTTTATCAAGATCGCCGCACCGGTAATACATGAAGTTGCGTAAGCGACCAGCGTAAGATTCATAAAGATCATGGTATGTTTTTTCCTGACAAACAGAATCTACTTCCTTCATAAAAATCTTGCCGATAAATAGCTGTAACGCCTAAATACTGGTTAATTAATCGTGTACTAATGAGGGCTCAAAATTAACCCTAAACAAACTACTTATAAAAAAATGAGCGACGGGGGTGGTAGTTTTAGATAGACTCCGGTTTTATTACCTCATTACGATTAACTATAGAAAATTATTCAAATGGAATCAGGAGAAGGCTTAAGGAAACTCGATCGAATTTTGGAAACGCTCATCATAGTGGGAATTGTATTCACAACCTGGGTTTTTATTTATTTCTGGTAGTTAGCATGAACAGAATCACTTTGATCAACCACTTGAAAAGACTATAAACAAGATAACCATGAAACAATCGTTTAACTATTTACTGCTCACTACACTCTGCTTTTTGTTTGCTGCCTGTGATGAAAGTGGCTCAGATACACCTGACCCTGATAATTCGGCACCTGGCTCTTTTACTGTGACTGTAGGAGCGATCACTCAAAGCACTGCAAGTATCTCATGGAATGCTCCAGCAGATGCAGACGGTGATGCCCTAACATATGATGTTCTTCTGGGTAGTACTGCTATCTCCTCTGGCCAATCAGAGGTGACTTTCGACTTGACCGAACTTGATGCAGGCACGGCATATACTGGTACAGTAAAAGCAAACGATGGGAATGGAGGAGAATCCAGCGCATCTTTTTCATTTACAACAGCAGGAACTAGCGGGGGAAATCAGAATCCAGGCACTTTCACGGTTACAGTGAGTAACCAAACGCATAACTCTGCGTCTCTTAGTTGGAGTTCTTCCAGCGACCCCGATGGAGACGATGTTACGTACTCGATAGCATTGAACGGTACTGAACTTGGTGCCTCTCAGACCTCTACGGCATATAACTTAACTGGCTTGACGTCTGGAGCATCCGTATCTGGGGTGGTCACGGCATCCGATGGAAACGGAGGCGAGACAGCAGCGGCATTTGACATGACTGTTTATGTGGTAGACATTTCACAGTATTCCAGCATGAACGGATTTGTAAGTGCCACTCTTGTTGATTGCGATTACAATGAAGGGGGCTCGGGAACATGTTACCAAATTGTTTTTAGTAGCAATCCTGTAAATGATGATGGTCCATATTGCCCCGCGACCACTTTCGATGTTGGCGGATTTGGTAACTACGATGGTACAACAAATCCTGGCTTTCAGGTAATGAAAGCGACACTCTTTCAGGCAATGGAGACAGATGGTTATGATATCATCTCCAACGTTGCTAATGGAGATGGAAGTTTCAACATTGAAATTGAAACAGATGTTCCTGGTGGCGGTAGAGTAGGAGGAAGAATCGAGATGGGTGCTGCAACGGCAGCATGCCTTCAGCCAACACCAGATGATGGACTGACCTTGACATTCGAGATTCCGGTTAACCCAGTGGCTCTTTCTAGTGAAGACAACATTGAGAGTGTAGAATTTGTGGGATTAGCTCTTGATGGTGTCCCAATTAATGGAGCTCCACCGTCTGTTGTTGGAAACAATGGGAAAATACCTTCTTTGGATAGATGTGGTGGACATCACGATCCATCTGGCTATTATCACTGGCATTTTCTTGCTGCACATATGGATGCAACATTAGATGCCAATGGTTTGCTTGACGAAGCGAACGATATACAATGTGCAAACAAAACTCAAAGCGCAACTGCTCTTATTGGATATGCAAGGGATGGATATCCGATCTACTCGGGAAATGATATGGACGACACGGCACCAACAGGCCTGGATGCTTGCAATGGACATGAATCTGCAACTGCAGACTACCCCGACGGAATTTATCATTATCACGCGTCGACCGACATAACCAACGTACCTCCATGCATTGTTGGTAAGCAGTCCATTAATTCCTTCGCCAAACCAAGCTAAGATGAATAAGATTATTTCGAATGCAATTTTTTTATGTGTGTTGGCCTTTCAGGCCAACGCGCACAATGCAAAAATTTCAACACTTACATTGAGAGATACCGGAGCTGGGTGGATCATAGAGATGGCCTTTGCTCAGGCGACCATTGATGCAGAAATGCTGCGCTTTCATACGAAGGAAGAACTTGAGGAATTTCCTCGTAAAGAGTATCAAGATAAAGTTGTGGAGTACGTACGAGATCATTTCAGCCTAATTGTTGATGGTCGCAATGTAGCTCTTCAGGATGGCGGAATTATGTTAGGAAGTCATCAGACAAATCTGAAATTTGTTCTTCCTGAAATTCCAGATCAACCAAGACATATGGAGGCTTTCCTTCCTATGTTTGGTACAAGCTACAATCACACAAACATCTTCCGAATTTACAGGGGAGAGGGTACAATGACGAAATTCTTTTTGTCGTCAGATAACGAATTTAGAACATCATTTGAGCTCACTCCTGAAGGGATCGTTGAGGCTGAATCAAGAGAAGAAGCGCGTTCGTATGCAAGCTTAAAAACACTGTTTACTATTTCTATTTTATTTTTCACCTTGATTCTCATCGGCCGAAGAGTTAGAAGAAATTACGTTTTTACTAGCGTGTGATTCCCAAGAGTTGGTGATTACTTTGGCTGTCTGTTTGTGGCGAACAGATATAAGTGACCCCAGTGTGAGTGGGGTCGCTTTTTGTGTTTTGCCTCCGAATTGCAACGACTCAATTGCGACGGTAGACAACATTTTATAGATTGCGACAACTTAACCCACTCGTAGATGTACGCTGTTTTTGAAGCCATTCTTCCTATTTTTTTGTTAGTAATGCTGGGATTGGTTTTTAGTCGATGGCAATTTCCTGCACCTGGCTTTTGGAAGGTTGCAGATCGAATCACATACTATGTCTTTTTGCCAGCGCTGCTTGTGGAAAAGTTGGTTAATACCTCGTTTACGCTAAATGATTTTTATTCTTTGACAAGCATTCTAATGCTTATAGTGATTGGAATAGCAATTTTTCTGGTAGCGATCAGAAAATTATTGCCAGTTAGCCCTGCATCCTTTACCTCGGTTTTTCAAGGAAGTATCAGACCCAACAACTATGTGGTGCTTGCTGCGGCGATTGCACTCTTTGGTCCTAATGGATTAGCTCTAGCGGCGATAGCGATGGCAGGTGTTATACCCCTGGTGAATGTGCTATGTATTGCATGCCTGAACTATTATGTGTCTGGAAACGGAAAAGGAATTGGAGGCCTAATTAGAGGAGTTTTGAGCAACCCAATTGTACTTGCTTGTATTGTAGGTATTTTCTTGAGTGTAACGAATATTGGACTCCCATATGTTTCAAATGATTTATTCAAAATCTTAGCAAGTGCCGCGCTGCCAATGGGCCTGATTTCTGTAGGCACAGGATTGCAGCTGAAGGGCAACAAAGGACAGACGTTGCCAGTAATTGTTGCTTCATTGCTAAAGTTGATTGTTCTCCCGCTGCTTACCTACTATGTGATGACAACGATGGGAGTGGAAGATGTTCGGCGCTCAATTGCCGTTCTTTTCTCCTCCGTCCCTTGCGCAATATCCTCCTACATTTTGGCTGGACATCTTAACGGAGATCAAAAGTTGATGGCTACCATCATTACGATCGAAACCCTAGCAGCATTTGTGACAATGCCAATTCTATTGGCTTTGTTAACCTAGGTACCCACTTATTCCACCTTCAACCCGACAACAGGATTGGCTTTTGACACCTTACCAACTTGCGTTGAAACGGTAGCTAGCAAAACGAAAATCAAAAGAACCACTGCGATCATAACGCCGGACACGGTCATCGGTATGTGATACTCGTAGACACTATCCATCAGTGCTTCCAAAAGGAAATAACTGAGGGGCCCTCCAATGGAAAGTGCAATGATGAATAGTAGAACGTATTGCTTGGTGATGTTAGATGCGATGTTGGTCAACTCAGCCCCCAGTACTTTTCGAATGCTAAATTCTCTTACCCGTCCCGTCACATTGAGTGTTACCAGACCATATAATCCGAGTGCAGCAAGCATCACCGCAATAAAGGCAACCGCTTTCATGAATTTCGCGTGATCTCCAATTTCCTCAAAGTAATTACCAAATACATCTTCTTGATGTCCCCCATTGAATGGTATCTCGGGAAATAGCTCTGCCCATTTTGCTTCGAGCGCCTCAAAAGCTTCCTCTTCTTTGCCACTCATTACCTTCATCGATACATAGCGGTAGTTTTCCTTGTCGGCTACTCTAAACATTGTTGGGGTGATCTCATTGAAAAAGCTGTAAACATGAAAATCTTTGACTACTCCAATAATTTCAAATTGGACACTATCTATTTTGAAAAACGACCCAACAGGATTCTCTAAAGACATGCTTTTGACCAGGAGTTCGTTTACCACAACTGCTCTCTTGTCGCTTTCAAAACGATCCCTGAATAGCCTGCCGTCTACTAGTTCAAGGCCCATGGATTTTACGTAGTTTGCACCTACTGACAATTCGCGAATCTCCCACTGTCTTTCGGGTGTATCAACGACCCTTGTAAGCGTACTTCTCCCTAGATGATTTTGAGACCCCGAGATTTCCAACACATTCGGATTTTGAGCCATGGCTGCACTTATCTGATCATATGCTGATTCGTCTGGCACCCGAACATAGATTGATTCGTCTGGGGTGTATCCCCAACTTCGATTGGCCTGGTAAGTAGTGTTTTGTGAAAAAATAACACCACATGTGATAGTGATACAGGCCAAGATCAGCTGAAAACCAAGAAAGATTTTAGTTAGTGGATTTTTCTTTCCGAACTGCACAGAGCCCTTAAATATTTTAACAACCTCAAATTTGGCGATGTAAAATGCAGGGTAGATTCCTGATGCTACGCCAGTGAAAAGAAGAATGATTCCCAAAAACGTCCAAAGATTCCCATCGGTGAGACGAAGCTCCAGATTGATATTGAAGAGATTGTTGAACCACGGAAGAAAAATGAAGGCACCTAGCGCAAGCCCAAAGAGTAAAGCGAATAAGGTAACAAAAATATTTTCAGCGATGAACTGTATAATTACTAGTCTTCTATTTGCGCCAATTACTTTTCTTACACCAATTTCCTTAAGCCTCTTGGCAGCTGAAACGATGGCTATGTTTATATAATTGAAACAAGCGAGAAGAAGCATAAACATGCCGATGATCGGTAGAATTAATCTAGCTTCATCTTGAACTCCAGAGGAGATATCGCTACTTATGTCCCCAGACCGGTTATGTAGGTCAGCAAGTTTGATAAACTCAAACGATGAAATGGCCCAATCTTCCCGTACTGTGTTTTGCAATTTTCTATACTTCTCCATCCCCTTCTCAATTACTTCAAGATCCTCTGGGCGTTCAACTTGTATCAACGTTGCGTTGACAAACCCGCGCCAGTTGTTCAAGTCATAATCGGGATGCGTAGTATGTAAATTTTCAAAATTGACTAGAAAATCGAACTCAATGGCATGGGCCAGAGGGAACGGCTCAGCAACACCAGCTATATTGAATGTTTTGCCCTTGTCTCCAAATTTTAGGAGGATATTCTTTCCAACTGGATTTTCCTGTCCAAAGTATTTTATGGACATCTCTTCGCTGAAGATGATACTGCTCATTTCAGCCAAAGAACTTGGTTGACCCCATTTCAGTGGGAATGTGAACATTTCGAGAAACTCAGGATCGGCATATCTGATGTTTTCATTGAATACTTTGTCTTCGTATTTAACGACCGCTCCAAAGTCCTCCACACGGCAAACTTTTTGGATGTGCGTAAAGTCCTTTTCAAGCATTGCTCCAAGTGGAGTCGGTGATAATCCCAGTTGTCGCTCAGTTCCATCTCGATCCACGTTGAAGGTAGTCAAGTAGACCTCATTTTTGTTTTCATGAAAATTGTCCACGGTGTAGTCAAATTCCATAAAAGAATAGACAACCATACAAATGCCAATTGCAACGGCAAGTCCGAACAAATTAATAAATGAGCTTAACGGGTTTTTCAGTAAGCTTCTGAGGGAGGTTTTAAGGTAGTTTTTGAACATTGGGTTTCTTTTTATCAGTCTTTTGAGTAGGGAGCTCAATCCAAGGTTTGGAATAGAGCGTTGCTCTAATAGATTGAATTTGAGCCGAAAGGTTGCTTATTGGTCCAAGAAATTCTTGGATCATTAAAAAGTGGCGATTTGTTTTCGAGGTTATTTTCGATAACTTCAAAAAACACTGTCAAAAACACATGTCTCACCACCGCTCAAAAATTCCCTTTGTATCAGCTTTTGGATTGACAGAAAGTAAAAGAATAATAATTGAGAGTAGTGTCGTAAGTCGACTACTAATTTTTCTATTTCTTGGTATAGGAATAGTTCAAGCTAATTCTCAATCAAGCTCAAACGATGAGTTCGGCAACCTTTCCTTTGAAAATTATCTTCCCGAGGAGTACAATGGACATAACCAAAACTGGTCTATAGTGCAGGATAGTTCTGGTATGATGTACTTTGGAAATGGAAATGGGGTGCATCGCTATGACGGTGTGAACTGGCTTGGTATTCCATTGAGCAATGGAGCAACTTGTAGGTCTTTAGCCATTGACGACGACGATGGGACTGTCTACGTCGGAGGTCAAAATCAATTGGGTTATTTATATGAAGATTCGTTAGGCAATCCTCAATTCAGATCTCTGGTGATTGAGATAGATGAGCAATACCGAACTTTTGGAGATGTTTGGAACGTACTAACAACACCTAAGGGCGTATACTTTGTCTCTGCAAAATACATTTTCCTTTGGAGTGCTGGAAAAATGAACACAATTAAGTCAAGAACGCTGATTACGCAATCGCTTAAAGTGAATGAAGAAGTGTACGTTTTTGAAAGGGCCTCAGGTATTTCAACGGTCGCTGGAGATTCTCTGATACTAATCCCAGAGGGAGACGAGTTTGCAACAAACAATGTGGTATTGATTCTTCCTTTTGAAGCACAAGGGGAGTCAATGGGATTCCTGCTTTTTACAGCTGGGGAAGGAACATTTGTTTTTGACGGGTCTGAATGGAAGCCGTTTGAAACAGAAGCTAGTGATGTTTTTGACCAGCATGCGGCTAGACGAGGGAAAAGATTATCTGACGGCACCTACGCACTTGGTGTCGTAGGAGATGGGTTAGTAATAATCGATAGTGATGGACGATTACTTCATCATATGAATGATGAGAACGGGCTTCCAAGCAACATAATTGGTGCCGTTTATCCAGACGAATATGGTGGTTTGTGGGTGGGTACATTTAATGGAATAAGTAGAATAGAGTACCCATCTTCATCTACCCATTTCAATGAAAAAACAGGACTTGAAGGCACTGTTCTTTCAATCATCAGACATAAGGGAATTTTGTATGTTGCAACAGAGAGCGGTGTATTTTATCTTGATAGCAGAGAAACCCTGACCTTCTTCAAAAGACTACCTGAAATCCCTAATGGTGAAACTTTCGAGGTTGTGGATAAAAAACTTTTAGCAGCTGCAAGGGGACATCTCTATATGATTGAGGGCACCGAGGTAAGATTAATTGACTACTTGGAATCGTTGATCTATGATTTGAAGTACTCAAGTAAGAATAGTGGAATATTATATGTAGCTACTACTAATGGGCTAAAGGTGCTTCGAAAAGGAGCAGTGACATGGGCGGACAAAGGATACGTGGCTGGAATTGATTCAGAAATTCGAGACATTGTTGAAGATCAGAATGGTAACCTTTGGCTTGGAACCAGAGCCGATGGGGTCTTCATTGTTCAAATAGATGCCAGCGATATCTTAAACCCCTTAAGAACTGAGCATTTTAAAGAAGAGCATGGACTGCCTTCGCTTTCGGAGAATGATTTTTACTCCATAAATGGAGAGCCTGTTCTCAACACATCTACTAATTTTCACAGATTCAATAAGATTGAGAATCGGTTTGAGGTTGATTCACTACTTGGGCAGTTTTTTATTGATGAACCTAGGACCGTTTATTCGTTAGCTGAGGACGAGGAAGGAAGGTTGTGGGCAAGTTCGTCGGAGCCAGGAGCTTTGTATTCTTTGAATATATTAACTGCGGTACCACAAGACGGGAGGTATGTGTGGAGGCGTAATCCATACTTATCGCTACCAAAGAGTATGAACGTTCTGAAAATTTACCCAGAGGAGAACGGCATCATTTGGTTTGGCGGAACTAAAGGGTTGGTGAGGTTTGACGAAAATGCATTAAAGAGCATTGAAAAAAGGGCAAGTACAATTGTTACCCAAGTCTCCATTGCAGATTCTGTTATTTTTTCAGGAAACAAAGAGCGCCAAAACTCCCGCCTGCCTTATGGTAAAGAGTCGATTCAGTTTGCCTTTTCACTAACAAGCTATGAAGATGAACCAGCAAATCAATTTCAATATTTTCTTGAGGGGTTTGATCAAGGCTGGTCAACTTGGACACTTGAAACCAAAAAGAATTACACCAATCTACCAGAGGGTAGTTACAGATTCAGGGTGCAGGGGAAAAGTGCATTTGATATTGCTGGATCGGAGAGCTCGTATTCCTTTGTTGTTCTTCCCCCGTGGTATAGAACCTGGTGGGCTTATGCCATCTATGCAATACTGCTGATTGGCCTTATTCAGCTAATTATTTACTGGAGGTCTGGGCAATTGAAGCGTGACAAATTGCGATTGGAGCAGGTAGTAGCTGAACGAACAGAGGAAATTGCTTGGCAAAATAACCAGTTGGAAGAACAAGCCGTAAAGCTCAAACAGGTTGATAAGATAAAATCTAACTTCTTCGCTAATATTTCACATGAATTCCGAACGCCGCTAACGCTTATACAAGGTCCATTGAATGCTGCTCGATCCAAAGGCAATGGAACACTCTCAGAGCGACACCTAGACATGATGCAGGCCAATACAAAACGACTCCTGCGACTTGTGAACCAACTACTTGACCTATCTAAACTCGAAACTAGTAGCTTGAAATTAGCGGTTTCAGAAAAGGACATTATCGGGTTTGTTCGAGGACTTAGCCTGTCTTTTGAAAGCCTTGCCCTTGAGAAAAGTATTGACTTGACAGTGCTGACAAATGAACAAAAAATACCAATCTATTTTGACTCAGATAAGTTGGAGAAGGTCTTCTATAATTTGCTTTCCAATGCATTCAAATTCACCGATGCGCTAGGCAAAATCGAAGTTGAGGTGCAAAACAAAGAAGAAGGAGTACTTGTGAAAGTCAGAGACACCGGCATTGGAATTGAGGCAAATCATCTATCTCATGTCTTTGATAGGTTTTACCAAGTGGACGGGACACACACCAGAATTCAGGAAGGATCGGGAATAGGTCTGGCACTTACAAGGGAATTAGTCGAACTCCATCATGGAAGTATTGAAGTACAAAGCACCCCTGGCGAAGGCACCGAATTCTTGGTGACACTGAAGAAGGGGAGTGAGCATTTTGCTTCAGAGGATCTAGTGAAGGATGTCTCATCTACTAGTGAATTGCTTAATGAAGCCGCAGTATCGGAGGAAAGATTTGGTGAAGACTATTCAGAAGAGCAGATAAGCGAGAGCATGGACTTGGACATGGTCCTAATCGTGGAGGATAATGAAGACGTCAGAGAGTTCGTGAAGGAACAATTGACAAACCACTACCAAATTAGGGAAGCAAAGAATGGAAAAGAAGGACTTTCTCTTGCCCAAGAAATTGTTCCCGATTTGATTGTTAGTGATGTCATGATGCCACAGATGGATGGGTTTGAGTTGACAGCAAAGCTGAGAGAAGATGTAAAAACCTCTCACATCCCTATAATTCTCCTAACAGCAAAAGCGGGCGGCGAAGAAAAAATTGAGGGCCTGGAGACTGGCGCAGATGATTATCTGACCAAGCCTTTTGATGGGAAAGAATTGGTAGCAAGAATCAGTAATTTGATTCAACTTCGCAGAGCATTGAGAGAAAAATTTAGTCGCGAACTCATGCTAGAGCCCACAGCGATTTCGGTTTCCTCCATAGAAGAGAAATTCATCAGCCAAGTCATAGGAAAGATCGAAGAGAACATGTCGAACTCAGATTTGAGTGTTGAGAAACTGAGCGCTGATCTTGGCATTAGCCGGATTCACCTGCATAGAAAACTTAAAGCCCTAACGGGACAATCAGCCAGTAGTTTTATCCGCCTCATCCGATTGAAGAGAGCAAAGCAATTGCTCGATCAGCAGGGAGCTACTATTTCCGAGGTAGCCTATCAAGTAGGTTTTAATAGTACTTCCTACTTTGCAAAATGCTTTAGAGAGCAGTTTGGTACCACTCCAACGAAAAACGAAGCGAGCACTTAGAGCTGACTTTTGTTCACCACCCCGGTAAATTTTACTGTAAACCTGACCGTTCGAATTGCTCTAGATAAGGAAATTGAATACATGTTACATATGTGATTGCATTGGTAACATATGTGATATTGCCTCTGCGGAGTCTCGTGCATCTTGCTTGTAAATAGGAAAATATTTGTAAAGTATTTAAATAAATAAGGATCATGAAGACTTTCAAGATCGTAGCTCTGTTCGCCAGCACTCTTTTATTTTTTTTCTCAACTTCTGCCCAGACGATCCACACCGCAGACAATAATCCTGGAGCAGTGGGAGGAGTTAACATACACACAGGTGCCACCGCACTCGCTGACGCGATAGCAGCAGCGACAGCTGGTGATATTATTCATGTGGTGCGTAGTTCCCTGAACTATGGAAATACCACTGTCGACAAACAACTTACCATCCTTGGAATTGGCTTAAATCCTGACACGGATGGTGGCGAACTATCCATCGTAAGTACCATCAATATTGAAGACCCTGTCGCAAGTGGCACTAGAATATCTGGATTGAATATAACTAGCTTGCTTTCACTTGGAGGCACTGCTGGAAATTTGACAAATCTGCTTATTGAAAATAGTCGAATTAATAGAATTCAACATGCCTCAGCTGCCACAACACTAACCAACACAATTATTAGGCACAATGTCATTGGATCAAATCAGTCTACACCCGAAGAAAAGATTGATTTACTGGTAGGTGTCATATCGGGTATAGTGATAGCAAACAATGTAATCTACAGCGTGAATTTCAGCGGAAATGGCTCTATCAATGCAAGTAACGGAACAATGATCGAAAATAACATGTTCGTTGGAATAAGCAATGGTACTGTTTTCGCCTTCGAAAACTTAAATGGTTGCTCTGTCATAAACAATATTTTCTATGGCCTAAGACCTTGGGCAGGTACCACTTTCGCTAACAATACTTTTGAAAACAACCTTAGTTTTAGCACAGGTGCTGACGGATTCTCGAGCTCCAACGGTAATACTAGTACTGCTAACCTAACGACACAAGATCCTCTCTTTGTAAATGTTCCCATATCCGTAGCTATAGATTATTCCACCTTTGATCCAACATTGGATACCGGCTCACCCGCCCTTGGATCGGGTACAGGGGGTACTGACATGGGAGTTTTTGGTGGAGGTTCCCCAATGACTTTAGAAGGGACGTTGATTCCCACCATTCAGTCGATTATACTTCCAACAAGCGTTGTCAAAGGAGATGTATTGCCAGTTCAGATTCAGGCGAAGGGAAATTAATTGAAGTAATAGTTCTAGTTAAGAATCAGAATCACCTTAAAGAATAGAATAATGAAAAACACAAATTCGATTTCAATTAACACTTTAATAACCACATTTCTTTTCATCAGCATTCTTCCTTTCTCATTTTTCTGCTCAGGCCAAACCATTCACACCGCCGATAATAATCCAGGTGCAATCGGCGGTGTCAACATTTATACAGGAGCAACCGCCCTAACGGACGCTATTGCTGCCGCAACAGCTGGAGATATTATTCATGTTGTTCGTGGGGCTAATGACTATGGTGCTACAGTAGTAGATAAGCAACTTTCTATTTTTGGTATTGGCTTAAATGCAGATACAGACGGTGGAGAGCTATCTATTGTGAGCGGGATCACGATTGCTGATCCGGTTGCGAGCGGAACCAGAATTTCGGGATTAAACATCACGAACCAGCTAGCACTGGGAGGTGTTGCGGGATCCCTGAACAATCTCTTAATAGAAAATAGCAGAATCAGGTGGATCCAGCATGCCAGTGCCACAACTACAATTTCCAGCATGATCATAAGAAACAATGTGATTGGATCAGGGTTCAGTACCAATGAAGAGGAAATTGATTTGCTTGCTGGTGCGATCTCAAATATAACTATCGCCAATAACGTGCTTTACGTAACAAGCAGCATAGGGAATCATGGTGTAATAACGGCCAGCAACGGCACAAGTGTTGAGAACAATTTGTTTGTGGGTATTGGTAATGCAGCTTATTTCGCCTTCGAAAATTTTGATGGGAATACGGTCACCAATAACATTTTTTATGGTTTGAGACCCTGGGCAATTGGTAGTTTTACGAATAACACATTTACAAACAATATCAGCTTTGGTACGGGGGCTGATGGTTTTTCTACTTCCGGTGGAAACACAAGTACCGCAAACCTCACAACACAGGATCCACTTCTACTAAATGTCCCGTTGGCAGCTACAATAGACTTCTCGACTTTCGACCCGACTCTCGATACAGGCTCTCCTGCTCTTGGTTCAGGAACTTCAGGAACAGATATGGGTGTATTTGGTGGAGGCTCACCAATGACTTTGGAAGGGACACTGATACCTACTATTCAGACAGTAACACTTCCTTCGATCGTAGTAAAAGGCGACAATCTACCAGTCCAAATCAAAGCTAAAGGGAAC
>JBDWQX010000274.1:0-21892 GCA_039986395.1 Cyclobacteriaceae bacterium | reverse complement strand
AAAATCAGGCATTTGAGAGCAGCGGAACGCCTGCTGATTGTGTGAAGCTGGCAAAACATTACGTTCTGAAAGATCGGAAACTTGATCTGGTTGTCTCTGGGGTAAACCATGGAAGTAATAGCTCGATTAGCATTCTGTACTCAGGCACAATGAGCGCGGCGATCGAGGGTGCAATTGAAGGATGCCCAGCAATCGGTTTTTCACTTTGTGATTACGATATCGAGGCAGATATGTCACACATTGATGAGTACTTGGTCAAAATCGTGAAAGAAATATTGGCCAAAGGCGTGGCAGAAGGGATAGCCTTAAATGTTAATTTCCCGCCAATTCAAAATGAGAAAATAAAAGGAATTAAGATTTGCCGTCAAGCGAACGCAAACTGGGAAGAAGAATTTGACGAGCGAAAAGATCCGTATGGGCGAAAGTACTTCTGGATGGTTGGAAACTTTGTGAATCACGACAAGGGAGAAGACAATGATGAAACAGCTTTGGCCAATAATTATGTTTCGATTGTTCCCTGCCAGTTTGATCTGACAGCTTATCCAGCGATCCGACAATTGAATGAGGATTGGGATATTTGATGGATTGATTAGTTAATAGTTAATTAATTGAGTCATTGAGTGAGATTCTGAAATGAATTGAGAATAAAGGCATGATCGAGTTTTTTAGCTATTCTCAATGTTACTAGTCCACTATTTAACCAATTCACTATTTAACTAATCTACAGTTTTACTGGTCAACTACTCATCGGTTCAATCATCAGCACTTCTTCTTTTTCAACGATCACAGCTCCAGGTAATGAGCCTTTAGACTTTCGTACAAATTTCTTCGGAGTGTAAATAACTGGGCAGAGGGAATCTGTTTTTCTTTTAGAATTGAAAGCAGCTAATCCAGCTGCGTATTCGATAATGTGAATTGGAAAATTCTGACCAGGCTTCTCTTTGATCACCACATGTGATCCACTAACGTCTTTGGCATGAAGCCAGAGATCATTTTTAGTAGCTACTTTCAAGGTCAATTCATCGTTTGCCTTCGCGTTCCTGCCAACCAAAATGATCCAGTCATCCTTTTTGAATTCATGATAGGGCTTAATTTTTTCCGTCTTCTCCTTCGTTTTCCCAACCGACGCTGAATGCAAAAACTGCTTCAGTTCCTTTGAATTTTCCACCTCTTCGAGTTTTACAATTTGCTGATTCAGGGACTCAATTTTTTGCTGTTTTTCTTCGATGTTTTTTTGAAACATGCTAATCTCCTGGTGTCGATTTTTGGACTTCCTGTAGAGGTTCTCAGCGTTCTTTTGCGGGGAAAGTTTGGGGTTCAGTTTAATCTCTATGAAGTCATTTGTGTACATGTCGTTGAGAACAACTTTTGATAGCCCTTTGTCTATTAGTGATAGATTGGCCATGATGATATTTGCCACTTCCTCCGGACTTCGCTGCGCTTGAACCAATCGGAGTTTTTCGGAAGTTTTAAAGATGTAGTTTTCGGTCTTCTTGATTAACCCAGCCAATTGACTTTTTACTTGCACTTTCTCGCGATCGAAGTAAAACGACCTTGTTCTTTTTGCGTGTAGCCAATTTGCTGCTCCGATTGGATCTGAAGTCTCTTCTGCACGCTTGATTGGTAGTAAACTCAACGTACCCTTTTCTTCATCCAAAAAGATGGGATTTGAGTCTAATTGTCCAAGTAACTCTTGAAATTTTGTCCATTTCTCACTGTCAGGCAACTGTGAAAAATGAGCCTCCCAGTATAGCTGTACTTCTTTTCCCAGAGCTGGAATAAGTGCTATCGGATTGAATTCACTTTTAGCAAACATCTCCATATCAACCCGAATATCCTTGTCTAGACTTTTGATGTCAAGTGTTAAATCGTTGGGAAGGGAATTGCGAAAGATCTCAACAACTTCGTGGCCCACTGCATGCAAAATATTGGCGCGTCGACCATGCATCTTGAATATTAAAGAATGATCCTTTTCAAAAACAATTTCAAACGATCTGTCATGCGTGAACACTGTGCAATCATCAACCTTCGAACCTCTTAAAGAAGGAAAGAGATCAACACTATTTTTTCTAGCCCTGGCTACCGTCTCTGGAAATGAAACAATCGAAATATTAGGATCAAGGCTTGCTTTAATCCAAAATTCCTCAGACTCACTAGCCAACCCAATGATGAGTTCATCTTTGTTTTGCGAAAAACAATCAACTAAAGCGAACCCAATGATTTTTTCTCGAAGTGCGGAGGCAAGTCTTTTTAGATAGAAGTAATTGCTAAACATTCAGGGTAATTGGTAACCGAAAATTCTTAATTCCCAAGTGAGACCGTAAGTCCATCGTGAGCCAAATAGATGTTTTCAGGCAGCTCTTTGCTCACATCGGAATGCGAACCAAGATTGTGACTAATATGGGTAAGGTACGCCTTCTTTGGTTTCAACTCCTGTAGTAACGCTACAGCTTCGTCAAGAGTGAAATGACTTATGTGCTCCTTTTTTTGCAGCGCATTTAAAACAATAACCTCTGAACCTTCGATTTTCTTTTTTTCATCTTCCGATATGAAATTTGCATCTGTGATGTAGGTGAAGTC
Organism: Cyclobacteriaceae bacterium; assembly: GCA_039986395.1. Classification (GTDB taxonomy): domain Bacteria; phylum Bacteroidota; class Bacteroidia; order Cytophagales; family Cyclobacteriaceae; genus Ekhidna. The sequence goes on along the minus strand of JBDWQX010000274.1, from coordinate 19,312 downwards.
CCCAATTCTGTAACCGAAGACGGGTAATTTGTGGTGCATCACCTCTATTGGTATCACCTCCGTACCACCAACATCGAATGCTGCATTCTCAATGGGATTAAGGCTTACTTGCGGTAGTCCAGGGTACTGACTTCCTGAGAAAATGTAGGCGAATTCCGCCTTCAATTGGTCTAGGGTCTCCTGTTGCCCGTAAAGGGGCATTTCTTTTTTTTGCAGAAAGTTGAAACTTCGTATGTCATCCATGCCAGCGGTATGGTCCTTGTGTGCATGGGTAAAAAGGACTGCATCAAGTTTACGGACACGCTCTCTTAGCATTTGCTGCCGAAAGTCAGGCCCAGTATCAACAATGAATTGTAGGTCCTGGGTTTCGATTAAAACGGAGGATCTAAGTCGCTTATCTCTGTAGTCTAATGATTTGCAAACCTCACAGTTACATGCAATCACAGGTACTCCTTGAGAAGTGCCGGTTCCAAGGAAAGTAATTTTCACAATTGGAGCTGATTTTGAGTAATCTCAGCATACAATTGCTTGTTTCCCTCACTAAGTTTTGTAGTATCAAATTGAATGGATCGGATAATCTCAACGAGACTGTTGACTTTTCCCTCGAGTGCAAAGAACTTGTTTACAATGGCAATCTTACTGTCATTTAAAATACAATAACCAGACTGAAAATTTCCTTTCTCATACCGTAGGATGTAGTCAGTTTCCGACATTATATCCTCTAACTTGTTCAAAAAGTGCTTGGTATACTTGATTGTCATTTTGCAATGTGCTTCCGAACCGTCTCTACCAAATTATCATAGTTTAAAGGCTTGGGGATGAAATCGTTGATGCCAACGCTTTCAAAATCTTTCATTGCATAATTGTTTGCATTTCCTGTAATAGCAATAATGGGAATGTCTTTGTTGGCAGTAGTCAAATTTCTAATTCGGGTAGCGCATTCCATACCATCCATTACCGGCATGTGGATATCGAGAAGAATTAAGTCATACGTTTGCTCATCAAGAAGGTCCAGTACCTGTTGGCCGTTTTTAACGGAAGCTATTTCGTAATTCATTTGTGTGAGAATCTTCTTGGTAAGATTCTGGATTACACTACTGTCCTCTGCTACAATTATTTTTTTACTCATCGGTTATTAGCATGTTTTGGCTACTCTCCTTGAACTCTCCAAAGTGAGCCACCAGCTGGGAAACTTCTTTTTTCAGGTTCTCAAATTTATTGGCTTTCAACAACTTTTCAATAGCCGCCGCCTGATTAGATAGTTTTTCGATGCCTAAGGTACCAGCATTTCCTTTTAAGGTGTGCAGTTCTCCACGCATCGCCTCATAATCTTTCTTTATCAAAAATCCCTGGACATTTTCAACCAATACCTCTGCTTCTTCTTCAAAATCGACCAAGGTAGTCTCGATTAGTTCCTGCCCTCCAAATTTCGCAAGTTGATTTAGCGTGTTTTGATTGATTACCAAAGCTTCGGATGTTTCGATCAACGGCTCAGCTGTCATCTCAGTAGGCTCAAATTCTAGCCAACTCTTCACTTTGTTTATTAGTGTTTCTGCTTTGATCGGTTTTGCTAAATAGTCATCCAGTCCATTGTCGAGAAACTTCTGCCGATCTTCTTCCATGGAGTAAGCAGTCATGGCAACAATAGGAGGTTGCGACTTGAGCTTAAGTGCCTTTATCTTCTGCGTAGCCTTGATGCCATTCATTTTTGGCATCTGAATATCCATAAAAATGAGATCATACGGGTTTTTCTTTGCAAGGTCTATTGCCTCGAATCCATCCACTGCTTCTGTGATTTCACATCCAGATTTCTTGAGAATGCCTGTGGCAACTTTTCTGTTCACGTCATTATCGTCGACCAGCAAAATGCGCGGAGCCTTGTCTACAAACTGTTTGGTAAAAGATTGATCTGTTTGGATAAGGTTTACCTTCTTGGCGGATATCTCCTCTGCAGTAAATGTGAACCAAAAAGTGCTGCCCAATCCGGGCGTAGATACCACGCCAATATCCCCATCCATGGATTTTGCTAATTCTTTCGAAATTGCCAAACCCAAGCCTGTGCCACCGAAATCTTTGGTTGTACTGTTATCCAACTGATGGAAACTTTGGAACAGCGTTTTTTGATCTTTTTCAGAAATACCAATGCCAGAATCTTTTATCGAAACCTTGAAAAAGCACTTCCCTTTTTTAGATTTCACCAGCCGGACACTTATATTGATATTTCCTTTTTCTTGACTGAATTTGATGGCATTGGAAGTAAGATTAGAAAGAACCTGGATTAATCTGGTTTCATCAGCAACAATCCAATCGGGAATTTTCTCGTCGATGTGATAGTAAAGGACGTTGTCGCTGAGAGATGCTTGCTGGGAGAAGAGGTCGTACACTTTCTCAATGGCCTTCACGAGTTTGAATGGTTCTCGTCTCAGCTCCATTTTCCCTGCTTCTATCTTAGACAGGTCCAGAATGTCATTGAGAATATTTAGCAAGGTTTGGGAAGATTTGCTAATAGTTCGCACATATTCGGATTGCTCACTGTCAAGCTGTGTGCTGCCCATCAGGTCAATCATTCCAATGATGCCATTCATCGGAGTCCTTATTTCATGACTCATGTTTGCCAGGAAGCGCTCCTTGATTTTAAGTGAACGCTCGGCGAAGTCTTTTGCTCGCTGAAGCTCTTTGGTGGTCTCCTTTAATTTTGAAATGTCTCTCCCAACCCCTTCGATTTCCACAGTGCCATTTTCCTTCTGAATGAGTCTAATGTTACAAAGAAAATCCAATTTGATCCCGTCGAAATGGTTGACTGTGCCTTCGACATTTCGTAACCTTTTTTCTTCGAAAAGCTTTTGTAAAATACCTTTCAAAGAAGCTTTTGTTCGGATAAAATTTGTGACCTGCTGGTCTATGATATCTTTAGGATTGTAGCCGAGCACCTCCTGCACCGACGGGCTTATCATCGTGATAAAGCCGTCCATGTTGCAACGAAAGTAAACGTCCTGGAATGACTCGAATATCGTCCGGAACTTTTCTTCACTCGCAATAAGTGCCACCTCTGCTTCTTTCTTGTCAGTGATGTCATTTGCTATCACCGATAGTTCTTCTATTCTTCCGTTTGGTAGAAATATGGGATTGAGGAAAACATCACGCCAGATTTCCTTTTTTCCTCGATCTATTTTGATTTGAAAATTGACAAACTTTCCCTGGAAGGCTTCCTTGTATTTCTCCTCCCAGAATTCCTTTTGCCCATCAGAGAACGGTAGGTTTTCTAACTCTAGGAGACTCTTTCCTACCTGAGGCTCGATACCGAAGTAAAATTTGAATGCTTCAGAATAGTTCTGATTAAAGGAAGTGAATCGCAGCTTTCTATCAACTGACCAGATCTGGTGCGTACTACTGTCGAAAATAGCCCCCAGAGTAGCAGCCTGATTCTCAATCTTATCTTCTTTTTCCTTTCGCTCCATTGCAAGACTTATCTGCCCGCTGATGAAGTCCAATAGTTCCAGGTCCTTATTGTTGAATGCACTTTGATCAGTGTAGCTATACACTGACATGATTCCCTGAGGTCTAGAGTTTAAATAGATGATTACACCCAGCCAAATTTTTGGCATTGGATCCTTGAAGATCTTCTTTGCTTGCGCCTCAATCTTTCGAATACCTTCTTCATACACGATCAAAGATCTCCTGCGATCAAAGGCATAATCCATCAGTGCATGGTCTAGGTCTCCGCTAAGTTCCTCGGTGTTTTCGTTTCTGGTGAAAATGGTTTTATACCGACGATTCTTCTTCAGTGAAATATCGAAATTATTCACTTTCAGCATCTGATTTAGCTGATCATAAATATTCTGATACAGATGCTCTAGATCATTTTCTGTAATGGTGATGTTGGCAATTTGATAGTATAAGCTTTGGGCACTTTCTGCTCTTATCCTTTCTGAGATATCATAAAAAACACAGCGATATTCAACGGGCTCATTGTTTTCGAAGATTGATGTGAGCTTTCCGGTGACATAGATGTTTTTTCCAGATTTGGAAAGGAGAACTGTTTCGAAACGCTCCATTCTACTGCCAGCCGTAATTTTGAGAATGTTCTGTAGCGCATTACGTCTATGATCATCATGGACGACCTCAAGAAATTTTAAATCAAGAATCTCGTCTTCAGTATATCCAAGCTTGTTTTTAACTACTGCATTTGCAAATCGGATCTCGCCTGTCGGTTTGAAGATTGTGATTAGATCGTTTGAGTTATCAAAAAGATCTTTGAGGTTGTGGTTAGTTTTTTCGATTAAAGAATAATAATCTCGCTCTGCTTGCTCAAGTTTGCCCTTGAGCTCAGAAATCTCGCTTTTTAAATCTTCTGTTATGTCTCCAACAACCGCCATTACGATTAAAATTAGGCATTTTAGCCTTCATAAATGTCCAATAATCTAGACAAACCAGTGCTAGTTTCCATTGTCGGTCCTACAGCAGTAGGGAAGACTGACTTGGCGATTGACTTGGCCGAGGAATTGGACACGGATATAATCTCTGCGGACTCTCGACAATTCTACAGAGAATTGGAAATTGGAACTGCTAAGCCGACAATGGAGGAATTGTCGAGAGTAAAGCACCACTTTATCAATTCCCACTCCATCGAAGAATCGTACAATGCAGGGCAGTATGGCCGAGATGCACAGCGCCGCTTAGCAGAATTGTTTGCCAATAATCAGGCGGTTTTAGCAGTGGGTGGGTCAGGCCTTTACCTCAAAGCATTGTGGGAGGGCTTCGATGAAATTCCCGAGGTTGATACAGCCGTCCGAAATGAGCTGAATGAGCATTTTCGTCAGCATGGACTGGACGCCCTACTGATCGAACTGAAAGAGGCTGATCTCGAGTACTATGATTCAGTGGACAGGAATAATGGTCAACGAGTAATCAGAGCACTTGAGGTGATTCGAGGGACAGGACAAACTTTCACCTCATTTAGGAAATCAAAAATCAGCGAGTTACCGTACGAAAATTTGAAAATAGGACTGGACATGGATCGTGAACTACTTTTCGAACGGATCAACAAACGAATGGATTACATGATTGAGGGAGGTTTATTTAAGGAGGCAGAAAAATATATTGGTTATAAAAGTCATAACGCATTACAGACGGTCGGATATACTGAAATTTTCGACTACCTGGATGGTACCTATGACAAAGAAGAAGCAATCAGACTGTTGAAAAGAAACAGCAGAAGATATGCTAAACGGCAGATGACTTGGTTTAGGAGGTATGATGATATCCATTGGTACACAGCTGGTCAGAAAAAAGATATCATGGCATTCATAAAAGACAGCTTGAAGGTCGCCTGAAGAAGAGTTAATTTAGAATTAATTAATTGAAGAGTACTTAGTGGGAGATTCATCATTTATAGTAGGCGATGCAGGAGGTACGAAAACTCAGTGGCGTGTATTTCGAGAAGGAAAAATTTCACAATTCAGCACCATTGGATTCAATGCCTATACGCACAACCTTGAAGACCTACGGGAGAGTATTGCTCAAAATCTTTCAGATGAGTTGACAGTGGCAACACCCGTGTACTTGTATGCCGCAGGTGTGGATACTGAGGAGCAAAAACTTGAGGTTGAGAATGCACTAAGAGAGGTACTTGGCCAAAAATTAAAAGTTAGAAACGACTTGGTTGGAGCTTCCCGAGCACTCTGCGGTGATAAACCTGGGAATGTTTGCATCCTTGGCACTGGAGCGAATGCTTGTTATTACGATGGGTCAACAGTCAACAAAGTAAGCGCATCACTTGGTTATGTGTTGGGGGATGAAGGAAGTGGTGCTTATCTGGGAAAGAAACTGATGATGGGCGTATTTAGAGAACAGATCTCAAAAGATGTTATTGATGCTTTTCAGGAAGAATTCAATCTAACATCGCATAAGGTGATTCAACAGATTTACCACAAACCAAGACCAAATCATTTTTTAGCCTCGTTCGCACCATTCGTACTTAAACATAAGAGCAACCCGGAAATCTACCGTCTTATCTACGATGCCTTTGTTGATTTTCACCATGCGTTCTTTTTTAGAAATGAACATGCTTCCGAAGCACTCCATTTTTCTGGTTCCATTGCATATCATTTTTCTGATGTGCTTAGACAGGTCGGACTGGACAAGGAATTCGAAATTAAAAATATAGTAGAATCACCAATTGCTGGATTGGTACTTTATCATCAAGATCATGGCTAAAAAAATGCTAACAGAATCAGATTCGAACTATGATCATTTAGAGAAGATGACGGTCTCTGACATTCTTACTAATATCAACAGGGAGGATGCAAAGGTCTCTGAGGCAATCAAGTTGGCTCAATCTCAGATCGAAAATTTGATACATGCTATTTTGCCAAGGATGCTTGACGGTGGTCGACTTTTTTATATAGGTTCTGGCACCAGCGGAAGATTAGGTATCGTTGATGCCTCAGAATGTCCGCCAACATTTGGAGTGCCTCATGATCTGGTAGTCGGTCTGATCGCAGGCGGGGATGGAGCCATTAGGAAGGCCGTTGAATTTGCCGAAGATGACGCGACACAGGGTTGGAAGGATTTGAAAGAATTTAACATTGCCGAGAACGATTCACTCATTGGTATTGCGGCATCAGGCAGTACTCCGTATGTCATCGGCGCAATAAATGCTGCAAATGCTCATGGAATTTTAACCGGATGCATCACCTGTAATAAGAAGTCAGCGTTGGCAGCAGAGTCTCAGTTCCCGGTTGAGGTTTTAGTTGGACCGGAATTTCTAACAGGCAGCACTCGGATGAAAGCCGGGACGGCCCAGAAATTGGTGCTCAATATGATTTCTACTTCTCTGATGATAAAGTTGGGACGGGTAAAAGGACATAAGATGGTTGATATGCAGTTAACCAATCGTAAACTAGTTGAGCGTGGAATTTCAATGATAGTAGAAGAGTTGAATGTGCCGGAGGAAATGGCACGTGAAAATCTAATCAAATACGGATCCGTACGAAAGGTCTTGGAATTATTTAGATAATGTTAGAATTCTTAAGGTCCTGATTTACAATATTTTTCAGTCCCACCACTTCGAAATTTACTTTAAGTATGTGGATAACTTAATTGGCAAATGGGCTTTTCTCATCGAGAAATTCTGTTAAATTTTAAGGTTGATTTAGCATAGTATCGACCATTTTTTTAAGCAGATTATTTGTATGTTATGTCAACGTAGAAGTCTTGATCAAAACAAAAAGAAGAGGAAATCTTAAGCAAACAAAATTTCCATTTCTTTGGAAAACCGAGCACTTGTAAAATTTAATAAACCAACAACAACAACAATTATGAGAAAACTCTTACTACTTCTAACAATGACCGTCGGTGTTTTGATCGGACATAGTCAGGGGTCAACGACTTCGACCATGAATGGCAGAATTACAGATACTGACGGCGGACCCTTAATCGGGGCAACTGTGTTAGCTACCAATTCCTCAACAGGAGCGGAGTATGGTAACATAACAGATGCAGATGGTTACTATCGTATACCGAATATGAAGGTGGGTGGTCCCTACACAGTTACTATTTCCTACGTTGGATTTGAATCCTATACGGAGGAAAATGTTTACCTAACTCTTGGACAGTCTTTTCGAAAATCCGTCACGTTAGCTGAGTCTGCAACAGCACTCAGTGAAATAGTCGTAACGGCTTCTTCTGGTGTAATGGACGGGAATAGAACGGGTGCAGAAACTACTGTTTCTAAAAGCCAGTTAAGTTCAATGCCAAACGCTAGCAGAACAATTGCGGATTTTACCAGATTGACTCCTCAAGCCTCAATCACTGGAGGAGGAGGAATAAGCATAGCTGGGACGAACAATAGGTTTAACTCAATCTTTATTGATGGTGCAGCTAGTAATGATGTTTTTGGACTTGCTGGAAATGGCCAAAATGGTGGACAAGTCGCAGGACTTTCGCTTATCAGTATTGATGCCCTGGAGCAGATTAGCGTGGCAGTTGCTCCATATGATGTGACCTTAGGAGGTTTTTCTGGAGGTGGAATTAGTGCCGTGACTCGAAGTGGTACGAACGAATTCGAAGGATCACTTTACTACTTTGTTAGAAATGAAAATCTTGCTGGTAAAACACCTAAGTTCATCGCAGATCCGGCTAACATTGATCGTGAGAAGCTAGATGAGTTCTCAGCAAAAACGTATGGATTTAGAGCTGGAGGTCCAATTATTAAGGATAAATTTTTCTTTTTCGTAAATGGAGAGATTCAAAGGGATGAGACACCCGCGCCTTTTGACTTTGCTTCCTATACAGGCTCAGCGACTCAGGCAGATGTCAACAGCCTAATAAGCACATTGAACGGTTTGGGGTATGATCCTGGAGGTTTTCAGAATACCGTCCAAAAACTTGAAGCGGAAAAATTCCTGGTCAAGCTTGACTATAACTTGAATCGTACGCATAAATTGACGCTGAGTCATAGCTACAACAATGGTGAAAACTTTTCGCCTTCAAGCTCAAGTACTTCCCGAATTCGATTCGAAAATTCTGGAATCTTCTTCCCAACCACTACCAATGCAACTTCTTTACAGTTTAGCAGCAACTTTGACAACAAATCCAATAAGCTGATCATTGGCTTTACAAAAGTAGATGACAATAGAGACCCACTAGGGAACCCATTCCCGTACGTTGATATTAGTGCTGGAGATATAGAAGTTGGAAGTGAGCAATTTTCCACTGGTAATGTATTAGAGCAGAAAATTTTTACACTGACTGATAATTATACCTTGTACAAAGGGAAGCACACGATAACTCTTGGAACTCATAATGAATTTTACAATATGAGAAATGTGTTCATCAGACAAAATTTTGGATCATATAGATACAATACCATCCAAGACTTTATTGATGACGTGAATGGGGTTTCAACCCTAGCCACGCAGTATGACCGAAGCTACTCGCTTGTAGATAATACTACGGGTGATAATACAAATGCTGCTGCTGAGTTCAAGGCGATGCAACTCGGATTTTACGTACAAGACGAGATTCAGGTTAGTAGTAAGTTGAAAATATCTGCAGGACTTAGAGTTGATATCCCATCGTTCACAGATGATCCAGTTGAGGATACGTACTTCAACAACACCACAGTTGGTTTGATCGAAGCTGCTGGCTACGATTTGCAAGGTGCAAGGGCTGGTCAAGCACCAAAGGCACAGTTCTTAATCTCTCCAAGGTTTGGGTTTAATTATGACGTGAATGGCGATCAGACTACACAGTTAAGAGGAGGACTTGGAATTTTCACTAGTAGGGTTCCTTTTGTATGGCCGGGGGCTATGTATAATAATAATGGTTTGACTGTTGGAGGATTTAGAGCCAGATCGTCAGACGGTGATGTGATTGATTTTTCAGCGGATCCGTTTGGGCAACCAACAATTGCAGATTTTGGAGGTGTCGATCAGCTACCACAAGGACAAATGGACTTGTTTGTTGAGAATTTCAAATTCCCACAAGTTTTCAGAACAAGCATTGCTGTCGATCAAGTATTGCCTGGCGGTATCTTAGGTACAGCAGAGGTAATGTATACGAAGACTATAAATAATGTTTTCTACGAAAATGTAAACCTCAATAAGCCGACAGAAAGATTTACCGGGACTCCGGATTTTCGATACAGGTTCACCAACGGTAGTGTTGACGGTACGTATTCCGCAATATATCTTGGATCAAACACAAGTGATGGACATACTGTTAATATATCAACTACACTATCGAAGGATTTCGATAATGGTATAAGTACTAATTTCAGCTACAACTTTGGTAGAGCTACTGCGATTAATGAAGGAACATCTTCGCAGAACTCTTCACAGTGGAGAGGAGTTTATTCTATTGATGGCAGAAATGTAGCCGAGGTTGGAAGATCAGATTTTGATGCTGCATCCAGAATTGTTGCTTCAGTTGCATATAGAAAAGAGTATGCTAACAATTTCGCAACTTCATTCTCCTTCTTTTACAATGGACAATCTGGTAGCCCATTTTCGTACACGTATGATGACGGGCTAACTGGTGAGAACTCACGTGAGAGAGCGTTGATTTTTGTTCCTGCAGCGTCTGGTGATATCGTATTCTCTGACGCAGCTACAGCAGCAGCTCAATGGACAGCTTTGGATGCTTACATTAGTAATGATGATTACTTGAGTGAAAGAAGAGGCCAATATGTTGAGAAAAATATGTCTCGACTTCCGTTCGTTAGTATACTTGATTTCAGATTGCTTCAGGATTTCTACATCGAAACCTCGAATGGAAAAAGAAATACAATCCAATTGTCATTTGATATCTTCAATCTTGGAAACTTGCTGAATGGAGAATGGGGCAAAAGATATTTCACTCCACATGGAGGTGGTACTTCTGTTGAACTTATTAGTTTCGACGGGTTTCAGCCTGGTACCAATACACCTACCTACACTTTCGATACAAGTAGAACTGACCTTGCAGATGACATTCTTGGGAAAGACGATACAGGTCTGATCAGTTCAAGATGGCAAATGCAGTTTGGCTTAAGATACATTTTCGGACGTTAAGTCCTCACTACTTAATGGTCTAGAAAAACCTCAACCTCATGGTTGGGGTTTTTTTCTTTATAGGCTTTCTCTATCTTTAGATGTGCACAAGATCACTCCATACGAACGCTGGAATCAGTACTACAATTCTAGCTATGATGACAAGTCTCCATTTGCAGGGAAAGAGTATAATTATGAATTGTACTCGGATAACATCTATGGTTATTTTATCGATCCGGCATGGGACTACATTGGCTCAGAAACTCTGTATGTAAAAATCATCTTTGCTGACTACGAGGCTGGATTTGTCGTGATTGAAATGCTAGGCGAGTGGAACGATGCTATCAACAACGACATCATGCAATTCAAACGTAACATACTGGAGCATTTGATGGACTTTGGAATTAACAAATTTGCCCTTATCGGAGAAAGCGTTATGAATTTCCACGGCAGTGACGATTGTTATTATGAGGAGTGGTTTGAGGAAGTAGAAGAGGGCTGGATCGCGAGTGTGAATTTCCATGAACATGTTGAAGATGAAATGAAAAAATTCAACATCGATAATTATGTTAATATGTCTGGCAGCCTTTCCATTGAGAAATGGAGAACACTGACACCATTCAAGTTTTATGAGCTACTAGACAGCCTAATAATGCGAAGGCTTTCTGCTTAGAATTGTGGCAACCCTCTGGCATTGTCGGGAACTGTTGTGCCATTTGTGTGTTCATCCTCAATCGGATGTTCTTCTGCAATCCGGTCTAAGCTCATTGAGTTGAGGCGTTCAATCACTTCTTCACTGAGCAACATAAAGTCATTGGCAACAGGGCTTAATTCCAGTTGGTCATAGATTGATTCAGATGCAGCATGAGCTTCGCTTACCCGTATAGATTCTCTAACCGTTTGATCTATGATAAGCTTACCTAAGTTCTTTTCTGCCAATCGCTTCACTTTCTGATGATGCAAGGTGTTTTGGCGGAAGAGATTAAAGTAGATTCCGAGCACGTTTAGTGGGCGTTCTTTCTCCACTTCGTTGAGGTGACTAAGCAATTTCCTGAATCCAGATGTTGAAAATGAATCAGGGACAGCAGGTATCAAAATGCTATCTGCATTGGCTAAGAACGATTTTACCGTTACACCAAAATGAGTAGGGCAGTCCAATAGAATAAAATCATAGTTACTTTTTAAGGATGTCAACAGCTTGTAAAAAATAATGTGACCAAAGGATATGAACTGCGAGTTAGATTCTAAAGCAGCCATCTGATAATCACCTGGGATTAGATGTAGGTAGTATGAAACCTCAACAGGTTCAATTTTAGGTTGTCCATCATGGAGCAATTTCTTTGAAATTGTGAATAGGTTTGAGGTGTGATGGTTTTGATTAGATAAGGCTGCGGTCAAGTTGGCTTGTGGGTCACAGTCGATGACTAGCACCCTAAACGACCTTGCCCAGCTAAGTGCCAAGTTCAATGTAGTACTGGTTTTGCCAACACCCCCCTTAAAGTTGTAAACAGCTATTGTATGAGACATTTCTAGTGTATTTAGAACATAACAACAGCGTGTGATTAGATTAGGTGATATTAAAATAGGTAAAAAAAATATTTAAATCATTATAAAGCAGAATTTTATTTATGGCTTAACTGGGATACCTCAGCTATTTCTGCAATGGCGTATTTTCGACCTGTTTTTATTTCAAGACAAACACTTCTGGTTCTCTTCTTCTCAAGCTTTCTAAAAACTCTTTTATTGAAAACAAACTCTTCACCTACTTTGATTTCTTTAAGTTGTGGCGAAGGGTCGAGATCAAATTTCTGTAGTACGTTGTAAAGCGTAGGATCAGAACAGCTCGATGCCTTTGGGTTTTTGAAATACCTATTTAAAGCGGCAAGTACCCTTTCGTCAAATACGTCGGTGGTTAGCATGGGTTGAGCTACCTCCTTGAAGGATTTCTTCCATTCTACGCCATGCGGCATAATTCTGTTTCCATACTTTTTGAATGCAACTAAATGCGCTACCTCATGCAGGTAAGTGACTAGAAATGAATACTCGTTGAGATCATTATTAATTGAAATAATGTGACGATCTATTTCTCGATCATACCGATAATCTCCGAGCTTGGTTTGCCTAGCCTTCTTAATCTTGAATTCGAATCCTAATTTCTCGTAAAGCTTGTTGCAGTAGGTCACCGCCTGCTTTGGAATGAATTTCTCGAAGACTTCTTTTGAGGTCATTTTTTTCTGAAAACAACTCTGACTGGGACTCCTTTGAAATCAAAATGATCCCGAATACGATTGGTTAGATAGCGTTGATACGGCTCCTTGATGTATTGAGGAAAATTGCAGAAAAAAGCAAAGGTCGGAGTATGAGTTGGTAACTGAGTGATGTACTTGATCTTGATGTACTGCCCTCTGACCGCAGGCGGAGGATAATTTTGTATGTCTGCGGCAATGATCTCGTTTAGTTTGGAAGTTGGAATTTTCCTTGTCCTGTTTTCATAAACTTCCAGTGCCATCTCCAGCGTCTGCATAATCCTTTGCTTATTCAGGACGGAGGTGAAAATGATAGGAGCATAGTTCATAGGCCCTAGCTTTTCGGCAAAGACCTTTCGGTACTCCTCCGAGGTTTTGGTGTCTTTGGCCACAAGGTCCCATTTGTTGACCATCAGGACTATCCCTTTCTTGTACTTGTGAGCAAGCCCCAGAATATTCATGTCCTGACTTTCAAGACCCGTTTCTGCATCGATCATCACAATGCATACATCTGAATCCTGTAGTGCCTGAATGGCGCGCAATACTGAGTAGAATTCGATATCCTCTCGGACCTTTGCTTTCCGTCTAATGCCAGCGGTATCTGTCAATATAAAGTCCTTGCCAAACTGATTGTACCGAGTGTTGATTGCATCACGTGTAGTGCCTGCAATGTCCGTTACAATGCTTCTCTCTTTTCCAAGCAAAGCATTTACAAACGAAGATTTTCCAACATTTGGTCGGCCTAAGATGGCAATTCTTGGAACGTCGTCTTTCTCAGGAGCTTCCTTTTCAAAGTGCTCTGAAACTGCGTCCAGCAAATCTCCAGTGCCCGAGCCGCTCGCTGAGGCAATTGGGAAAATATCCGCATCAAGGCCCAGTGAGTAGAATTCGTTGGCAGCAAGCATTTTCTCTTGGTTGTCTGCTTTGTTCGCAGCTAGGAATAGAGGTTTATCGATTTCTCTTACAACGTTGGCAAAGTCTTGATCTAGCCCATGAAGACCAGTGTCGCAGTCGACCATGAAAAGAATCGCAGATGCTTCCTGCAGTGCCTCCTTTACTTGCGTGCGGATAGCTCCTTCGAAGATATCATCAGACCCTTCAACATATCCTCCAGTGTCTATGACTGTGAAGTTTTTACCATTCCACTCTCCGTACCCATAGTGACGATCTCTGGTCACGCCAGATTCATTGTCCATGATGGCTTGCTTACTTTCAACGAGTCGGTTGAATAGTGTCGATTTCCCTACATTGGGTCTACCTACAATTGCGAGAATGTTTGCCATTGATGAGTTACAAGTAGTAAGTTGTTAGTTGCAGGCGCAAAAGTACCTAGTACCAAATACTTAGTACCAGTTACCAACAACTAATATCCAAACCGTTTCAGCTTCCGGTCGTCTTTTCGCCAATCCTTCTCCACCTTTACGAAAGTCTCCAAATGGATCTGCTTGCCGAAAAAGGATTCCATGTCATTTCGAGCCTGCATTCCCACGCGTTTGATAGATTCAGCCTTCTTACCTATAATGATTCCTTTTTGACTATCACGCTCAACGAAAATTTCTGCCTGAATACGAATAATCTTTTCTTCCTCCTTGAAACTAGTCACGGCAACTTCTGTGCTGTACGGAACTTCTTGCTTGTAGTTCATGAAGATTTTTTCTCGAATGATTTCAGAGCAAATAAATCGTTCCGATTTATCAGTCATTTCATCCTCTGGAAAATAGGCTGGATGCGCTGGTAGTAGTTCCAATATTCGATTCAAGACAGCATCAGTGTTTGTTTTGTCGAGTGCTGAAACGGACATTATTTCCAGACTCGGATAAAGTTCTTTCCAGTAGGTTGTTTTGTCCAAGGTCTGAGAACCCTTTTCTAAGTCTGTCTTATTTATTAGAAAGAGAACGGGAGCTCCAACTTGCAAAGCCATTTGAATCACTTCGGGATGATCATTTTTGTCTTCCAATGCCACCATAAGTAAGATGACATCAGCGTCCTGCAACGCGTTTCGCACAAACCCCATCATGCGTTCTTGCAACTTGTAAACGGGATCAATAGCTCCAGGAGTATCAGAAAAAACGATTTGATGACTCTCTTGATTGAGAATGCCAAACATCCTGTGACGTGTAGTTTGGGCTTTGCTGCTTGTGATGGCTAGTTTTTCACCCATGAAGGCATTCAAGAGTGTTGACTTGCCAACGTTCGGTCGACCAACAATACTTACAAAACCTGCTTTGAAATCTTTGTTTTCATCCATTTAGAAGGACAAAGCTAGGAAGGTTATCTATTACCGACTAAACAGCAAGTCAGTCGTTCATAGGATTATCTTTCCATTTCACCTTCATGGAGGCTTTGGCACCAGAATACTCCCCTGTAACTTGATCAGATGTCCCTTTCTGAATTTTGAATGAACCATAAGGAGATACTTCCGCATTTCCTTCTTTGGTGCTAAAAATAAGAGGGATAGAAGTGAATTTTAGGCCGTTTTTCAAGGTCACGACTGGATTGATTCTTGAAAAATAATGACCCTTTCTTTGAACGGATGGGATGTATTCTGTTTTTAAATCAAAGGAAGTAATCTCAGAATCTGCCCCTTTGGTGAAAAGGATGAGTGGATATTTGAGTCGCTTGCTCCATGAGGTGCCTGAGTGTGTGCCATTTAGATCTTCGTAGTAGAACAAGTCTTTACCTGGTACAAACCCGCCTTTAGACAATGTGTAATACATAGTCAATACATCATCCCAGTCTTTGGTTCCAATATCAATCCATATTGACTGATTTCCTTTAACGATCTTCTCTTTATGAATTTCGAAATCATTGACCCAGTAGGAGGGTGATTGAGCAATCACAAAGGAGAAAACCTTTGGATACTTTAGACCAGCGTAGGTGCTGTGAAGGCCGCCAAACGAAGCACCCATGATGGCACGCTGATCCGAAGTGGCGTACTTGGATTCGATAAATGGAATGATTTCTTCAACGATTACTGCCGTATATTCATCAGCATTTGGTGAGTATCCCTCAATCGTTGGATCCTTATAGGGAATGTAATTCGAATCTCGACGACCAGGATGAGCAATTGCTACAAAAATGACAGGATCAATGAGGTCGTTTTTGATCCATTCATCCAGTTTTTCATTTAGCCTCCAGGAGTTGCTACCAAAAAGCCACTCTCCATCATTTGAGTAAACCACAGGGTATTCATTGCCAGAGTAATAGTTTGGAGGTAGGTAGACTTCCAGTGTTACTTCTCCGATTTTGTGTCGTTCTATTTGCGACGTAGCGGAGAGACTTACAAAGAGCAGTATAACTATGAATATTCTGGACATTTTGTTTTTGACATATTCAAAAAAGAAAACCCCTACAAATCTATTGTCATTCCAAATGAGAGCATTACTTTTGCATTCCATATCGCGGGGTGGAGCAGTTGGTAGCTCGTCGGGCTCATAACCCGAAGGTCACAGGTTCGAGTCCTGTCCCCGCTACTCAGAAGGCCGATTTTTGTCGGCCTTTTTCTTTTTGGGTACAACAAAGAATTCGCCTAATTCTCCCTTATTCAAGTATTGCATCTAGAGAAGAATTGTAAAAAAACACTATCAGTTTGGACAACTGAATTGTAATCCTGTCGCGGTTCATGAGAGTTGCAAGCTGGGATATTAGTGAATGAATTCTCACATGGCCAGAAGTTAACAGGACTGACACTTAACAAGCAGGTGTTCAAATCGTGCGCTGCGAACGGAATTACATTCTGATACACGAATTAAGTCGAACGGGCCGAGGGTCTTTTGAGATCAATGAGAATGTATGGAGATTTGCAAAATGGAAAAATGATAAACCTATCAAAATCCTTTGTTCTTCTCTCGGTAATCGTAAGCCTATCAGGGTGTAAAGAGCGAATATCAGGAAAGGTAATCCAAGGAGAACTAGAGCTGAGCCAGTGGTCTGGTGCTCCGATGGATCTTGATGGAGAATGGTTGTTCTCGTGGGACGAGTATGCAGACGAAGCATTAGATAAGCCTATCAATAAAACTAATCTGATCACCGTACCTTCCAACTGGAGCACATTAGTAGACACTCTTGGATGGAAAGCTTTTGGCAAAGGTGTTTACCATATTCATTTAAAAAATAGTCCAGATAGACAACTAGCGTTAAGGATCTCTTCAAGGGTCTTTAGTAGCTATCGGTTTACTAGTGGATGATGTCGAAATCTATCGGGTAGGTCAAACAGGTTTCGATCTGGCCTACGAGCCGGATATGATGACTCAGATCGTTCCGCTACCCATTGGAAAGAAAGATTTAAATCTGTCCATCGAGGTGGCTAACTATTCACAAAGACGGGGCGGGGTGCTTGGTGCGCCTAGGTTAGGAGTTTTAAAAGACATGATTGCTGAAAGTAGGCTAAGACTGCTTCCAGAAATAATTGCCCTAACGATCATAATAGTGATTTCATTTATAGGGTTCAATCTCTTCTTGCTGAATCGTAGCAATACATTACATCTATATCTGGGTATACTAGGAGTAGCCAGTATTTTACGACAGATTACCATCGGAGAAGTTCTGTTTAAATTATTATGGCCTGACGGCTTGTACGAAATGTTTGAAATCCTTAGACATGGTGGTCTACTCATTAGTCTGGCTGTTTCTGCTAGGTTTCTAAGAATTCTATTTGGTAAGCACATCAATAAGAAACTCTTAATAGGTATGGAGTATCTCTATTACGCCTTGGGACTCCTTATTTTTCTTACACCTATCTGGCTCAATTCTTATCTAACATTGATCGCACAGCCGGTGGCATTTTGGATGTTGGGTTATGCTATTTATATAGGTGTTCGATATATAAAAGATTACCCAGGGGTAGAGTGGTTGATCGCCGGAGCACTGACAGTCATCCTAGTTTTTTCGCACGACATTTTGATCGCAAGCTTATGGCTAAAGGGAACCTACTTGCAATCGTATGGTATGAGCATTTTTATCATCTGCTATGCTGTCTATGTCAACAAGACTTCACAAAGCATACAAAATCGACATAGTGCCTTAGCTAACCAGTTGACTGAATTACGCATCATAAGTACCAAGAAAAAGGAACTTGATGTTGAAGTAGCTGCTACATTGAAACAATTATCTCACAAACTCGACAGGCATGATCAAAAAAAGACCAATGACCTGGTTCGGGAAATCAGCGAACATCAAATCATAAGTGACAGGCAAACTATTTTGCAACAAACATTGATTGAATCAAGTGAGCAATTTTTGGATAATCTACACCACCGATTTCCCAACCTCACTCGGAGTGAAGAAGAGATATGCCTTCTTTTTAGGGCAAAACTTAGTACAAAGGAAATCGCTCAGGTAAGAAAAATTACAGTAGAATCCGCCAAAGTAGCCAGAAAACGATTACGTAAAAGGCTGAATCTGAAACCTAAACAGGATATTTACCAGTTCATCGCTTCTATATGAGTAGTGCATATCTCCAATAAGCTTGTCCAAGAAATTACAGACAAGTTCCCCATTAGTTCCCCTTCCCAACTCGTTAAATTGTACATATTCAAACAGTTTTGCACCACTTCAATCTGTTTGTGAAGAGTCTGCTTGGATTCTCTAAACCAAAAAGAGTATAAAGGTGCGGGTGAATAATTAAAAACTAGAAATATGAAAAAAGACAGCTTACTTCTGCTATTGGTAATATTATTAACGACAAGTTGCTCGAGTGACGAGGGCAACTCGGATCCAATGGTAATAACCTATACTGCATCGATCACTTCTGCTTCTTCAACGACATCTCTTTCTGAAAATAGCGGCTCGACAACTTTCACCGTCATGCTGGATAAAACGAATGAGGGGGATGCCATTCCCTTTGAGTTAAGTTTCTCAGGTACGGCAACCGAGGATGTAGACTACTCGGTGTCTGGAGCTACAACCATAGATGATGGAAGTACGTCCGCATCTTTCACACTTTCAGCAACGGATGATAGCGATGTTGAGAGTGATGAAGAAGTTGTCATAACATTGGTTTTTGCAGGAAGCACGAATGTGACAGTCGGAAGTAGTAGTTCCCTGACAGTTACCATTATCGATGATGATATGACGGATGCCTGCGTCGGAACTGTGGACACTTACTCAATAGATATGGATGCATCTGGTTGCACGGAAAGTGCGGAGTCAGATTTGGGCGTTAATTCTGTTTATACCGTATCTGTGTCTGGGAATGACAGGACAATCGTCTCCAACAGCATTCCTGATCACAATGTAGGAATGTTCCCGAATTCAGGAAATCCAAATACTATTTCCGTTCAAGACAAAACCTTCGTTATAAATGCGAATCCCTCAAAGAATAATAATGTGACTTCATTGACGACCAGTAATGGACAACCGCGGTATTGGTTTGGAATTCTTGACAATAGTGTAATTCTGGCACCAATAGCCAATGAATTTTTTACAAATACAAGTACAGGTGAAAATAATACTGACTGGAATGAGAATGCGTTGAGTACTAATATCAGCCTGGGTACGGACTGCAACAACTCACACGTATTCCCCACTGGCAGG
>JBDWQX010000273.1:0-22413 GCA_039986395.1 Cyclobacteriaceae bacterium | reverse complement strand
AAGATCGCCAGGGCGGAGTTGTCGATCCAGCAGGAAACTATTGGTGGATATCAAAGCGACTTAAAGAGGCTCAGTATCAGGATTGATGCTTTCTTTGCCTTATGAGGCAAATGATTCTTATATTTCTATTAGGGGCGTTTTCGGTTAACGCGCAAAAAGCAGTTAATAAAATCCCAGTCAATGAACTGGAGCTCAATACTCCTTTGTCCAGGTACGAGGAGGAGATTTTTCTGATCACCGGCGAAGAGGAAATCTATCGCTCGAATGAGAACTTGCGTCAAAACGTCTTGAAGAATATTGAAAACGAAATTCGAGAAGGGCTGTATGCCGGCTACACCTCAAATGTGATTGCCGGCATAACAGCGTCCAGAACTACGTTGTTTTTCTACAAAGAGGAATTGTACAAAGTACGCTGGTTTTTTCTTCCAGAAGATCACCCTGACCTTGCTGCGAAGGCTCACCAGCTCGATCGATTTCTAACGGAAAAATATGGCCCAGGCGATGAGCAAATACCAGGCTTGCTGAAGGTTTGGGAGACAAAGAAACGATACCTTCAGTCTTTCTCAGAAGAAACCGAATTTCAGATCGAATATCGAGATGAGAAAATCCATAAAGTCGTGGAAACTTTGAAATAGATGAAATTGACCTGAGTTCCGAGATTGATTGGACCAAATGTTATGAATCCCCTCCTTGGAGGGGTTGGGGTGGATCAATCACAATCGCTTATTCGAAGAACTGAAACGTCATTCAGGGTGAAGATAGTATCCCAAAATGCCTCCACAGCTCCTGTCATCTCTTTGCTTCCTGTCATTTCAACGATAGGAGAAATCTTGACCTGGACGAACAAATTTCTCGTTGCTCTCGAAATGACAAAGCGGAGAGAATATGCACTTGTATTCTTACATAATCGCCTCCAAGAATTTCTGCGATTGTGTACGAAACTCTTGTTTTAACTCTTCATTTACGATTCCCTCAACCCCATCAAAATTTTGACCGAAGGAAGGAAGTGAAAAACTCGCAACAACTTTACCTCCCCGATGTGGAAAATCATTGACCGCAGTTCCCAGTACTGATTTTGCACCTCTTCCACCTGGCGAAGTACCCATTAGAAACATCGGTTTGTCAGACCAAATGGGCTGACCAATTCTTGACATCCAATCGAAGATGTTCTTAAAAGCAGAAGAGTAGCTGCCGTTGTGCTCGGCAAAGGAGATAATTATTCCATCGGCACTTTCGATATGAGCTTTGAATTGCCTCGCCTTTTCGTGGATGCCACCTGCTGTTTCACGATCGATACTAAAGATCGGCATCTCAAAATCATTCAAGTCAAGAACAGTTGCCTCTACTCCTTCTAGATGACTTGCAGCCCATACGGCCAATTGTTGATTGATGGATGTACTGCTGCTACTTGCCCCAAAAGCTATGATCTTTTTCATTTATCGCGTTGGTTTGATTTTAAATAGTATTGTCCTTTGTGCCTCGGAACCTATGGCTCCACTCGATCTTTTAATTTTTTGATCAGCCTTGCTAGTTCCTGTGCTTCTTCCATGTTTAGGTTTTTAGCCATCGGCTGATGGAAGGCGATCACCTTTTTGTTGAGTTCAACTAGCAACTCCTCTCCTTGTTTGGTAATGGCAATATCCATTTTCCGTCGGTTGGCGGGACATTCTTTTCTGGTAACAAGACCTTTGTCCAGAAGCTTGTCGATTATTCGCGTCACGTTGCTAGTACGCTGCACCATTTTGTCCTGAATCTTCTGGACAGTAATTGGATCCCCCCCTCGTACTTTCAACACTCGTAGAACATTGTATTGTGGTTCTGAGATGTCAAATTCTTTCAGCTCTACACTTACCTGGTCTGTGATCCAGTGCCCTGTTCGAATAATTTGATCAATTGCTGAGAGATAATCTTGGTTCATGATTATTACAATAGTTGTATATACAGCAATATACCAAAATATTTAATACGAATCAATTCATTTAAGAAATCTCGGCCAGATCTCCCATTCATTATTAGTGATACTGTAACAATCCGGCCGTTAACAAGTCTTTAACACTCAGATCGAGCGATCGAACATATTTTTGCGGTCGGTTGTTTTGACCTAAGATTGCACTAAACACTGCCTTTACTTATTCGTTGTAAGAGTTTAAATTATTTCATTGCCCATGCCTTCTATTTTAAGTGTTGAACAGGTTTCCAAAATTTATCAAAGTGGAAGTCGAACTGTTCAGGTTCTAGATGATATAGATTTTGATGTTCAGGAAGGAAAGACAATGGCGATCGTCGGGCCATCGGGTAGCGGGAAAACAACGTTACTCGGCTTATGCGCTGGATTGGATAGTGTAAGCAGCGGTTCTGTGACGCTTAACAGCGTGCTGCTCAACAAGCTTAGTGAAGATGAATTAGCGCTCGTGCGAAACAAGTATGTTGGCTTTGTGTTTCAGAATTTTCAACTGATCCCAACATTGACCGCACTTGAAAATGTGATGGTTCCGCTAGAGCTCAGAGGATTACCTGGCGCGAGTGAAATTTCGGAGGATCTTCTTAGCCGCGTTGGGCTTCAAGATAGAATGGACCACTATCCAACGCAGCTTTCTGGTGGAGAGCAGCAGCGTGTAGCCATCGCACGTGCATTTTCCAATAACCCACGAGTGCTATTTGCGGATGAGCCAACGGGAAACCTTGATGAAGAGACAGGAAAGGCTGTGGAAGAACTGCTATTTGAAATCAACAAAGAGAAAGGGACTACGCTGGTTATAGTGACACACGATATAGAACTGGCGAATAAGACAGATCAGATTATCCGACTAAAGGGCGGAAAAGTAGCTAACTAAAAGGAGATATTTTGGATAAAAAAATTACGATATCTCAGGAAAAGTACAGCAGCAGTTGGCCGCTGAAAATGGCGTGGCGAGAAAGCCGTAAAAGCCGTGGGAAATTATTGCTATTTATTGCCTCGATATCTCTTGGTATTGCAGCACTGGTGGGAATTACCTCTTTTCGAGAGAATTTGTTAGAGGAGATTGATGAGCAATCAAAGAGCCTGCTAGGAGCTGATTTTTCTGTGAGCGATAATCAAATCCTTCCAGATAGCCTTTTCAATAAATTCGTGGCAATTAGTTCTTCGCAGTCCCGAGAAACCTTTTTTTCCTCCATGGTTTTGTTTCACGGCGGAGGCACCAGATTGACGCAGGTGAGGGCCTTGGAAGGAGATTATCCATACTATGGTGAGATAGAAACAGTGCCAGTTTCAGCAGCCCAGGAATTTAGAGACGGAAGGCATGCCATTGTCGACGAGAAGTTGACAATCCAATACAACGTCGGTGTGGGAGACTCTGTGAAGGTTGGTGATGTTAGCTTTGAAATTGTAGGGAAAGTCAGGAAAATCCCTGGGCAATCTTCGGTAGGAAGCACCGTCGCCCCTGTCGTTTATATACCTGCTCAGTTTTTAGATGCTACTGGCTTAGTGATGAAAGGTAGTCGGATCAATCGAACAGCCTACTTCCAATTTGATTCTAGTGCTGACACCACAGGTGTTTGGACAGACATAAAAGAACAAGCAGAAGGTTTAGGATTTGATGTCGACACCATTGAAGACAAAAAGGACGAAACAGGGAGAGCCTTCAAAGATCTTTCAGCGTTTCTTGAATTGATAGCATTTACAGCCTTGTTGCTCGGCTGCCTGGGAGTGGCTAGTTCCATCTACGTCTACGTGAAGAGCAAAGTGCAGGCAGTTTCCGTGTTGAGATGTCTTGGAATGAAAGCAAGTCAGGCAATCAACATCTACCTGCTTCAGGTCGCCTTTTTCGGCTTGATTGGATCTGTGATCGGCTGTATTATTGGCGTTGCCATTCATCTATATCTTCCGGAAGTAACTAAATCATTTATTCCTATTGACATTACGCCCAAGATCTACTGGCCGGCCATTTACGTCGGCGTGCTGATGGGGGTGGTGATTTCTGTTTTGTTTGGCTTGCTATCACTAGTAGGCTTGCGAAAAATCTCACCACTCTCGGCGATCAGAGCAGGCTTCGAGTCAACCAAAATCCAGTGGGACAAGCTCGTTGCATTCATTGGTCTATTGGTTGTTGGCTTTATCTTCTTTGCCCTCTGGTGGCAATTGAAGGACCCTCTCTATGCGCTCATTTATACCGGAGTACTCATTGGTTCTATTTTCTTGTTGTTCGGAATAGGCAAAGGGCTAAGTTGGGGGATGAAGCGTGTTCTCCCCACTTCTTTGTCATTCGTGTGGCGTCAGGGAATGTCAAATTTGTACCGACCAAACAATCAGACCGTGGTTTTGGTAACCACGCTTGGTCTTAGCACGGCACTTCTGGCTATGCTCTATTTCATGCAAGATTTGCTGGTGCAGAGAGTGTCGATGGCAGGTGAAAATGAACGACCCAACACCGTACTTTTTGATATACAAAGCAACCAGCGGGATGAACTTCATGAGATAACTCGTGACTACAGCCTGCCAATCATGCAGGATGTACCGATCGTTACTATGCGATTGTTGGAAGTAAATGGGAAGAACAAGAATGAAGCCTGGAACGATTCTACCGCTAGAGTGCCTGGCTGGGCGTTTAACAGGGAGTATCGAGTCACGTATCGCGACTCGCTGATTAGTTCGGAGACTTTGGTGAAGGGGGCGTTGTTGGGAAAAGTTCAAAATGCCACGGACAGTATTTTCATCTCTCTGTCAGAAGGATATGCAGAAAACCTGAACGTGGATATTGGTGATGAACTCATGTTTAATGTTCAGGGAGCTGTTCTGAAAACCTACGTGGGAAGCTTCAGAGAAATTGATTGGAGAAGAGTGCAGACAAATTTTCTTGTACTCTTCCCTGAGGGGGTTTTAGAAAAGGCACCACAGTTTCATGTCTTGATTACGCGAATAGATCGATCAGAGCTTTCCGCAATGTATCAGCAAGCGGTTGTTCAGCAGTTTCCCAATATTTCAATCATTGATTTGGAGTTGATCCTTAAAACTCTGGAGGACGTACTAGGCAAAGTCGCCTTTGTCATCCAGTTCATGGCATTGTTCAGTATAGGAACTGGATTGGTAGTCATGATTAGTGCAATTATCCTTAGTCGTTTTCAAAGAATGCAAGAAAACGTGTTGTTAAGAACGATTGGTGCGACAAAAAATCAACTTTGGAAAATTATTGCAGCAGAGTATTTTTTCCTTGGCGGACTTGGAGCAATTGCAGGACTGGCACTCGCTACTTTTTTCACTGGATTGCTTGGGACATTCGTTTTTGAGTTCACTTTTGTCCCAGATCTACTTCAGATTGTTGTGATCTTCTTTGTTGTTACATTTTCCAGTGTAACAATAGGTCTGCTAAATAGTCGGAACATTATTAGACACTCTCCACTGGAAGTGCTGAGGAATGAATTGTAATAGTTTGATCGTCACCCGTGAGCTCTTTTGGGCAGGAAGGGGGAGGGGAAAGAACACGAGAGCTTGTTTTTACTGGGATTCCAACGACTCACAATGCTGGTATTTTCTTCTTTTTGTCATGCCTGAATTGATCAGGCATCTTACGTAAACCCTATGAGGAAGATACCGTCAAGCACAGACAGCGAGGGTTAGGGAAGATGCTGAAATAAATGGATTACTCTTGAAATAATCTTACTTCTCAAACCTAAAGTTGTTTCAGGTTCAAACTCCTGACTAGTACAGACGTTAGCTTAGATTTGTGTGCAAATTCATGAACAGTCAATTAAACATATTTTTATCCATTTTTTGTGCAATGGTACTTTTTGCTTGTTCGACCGCTGTAGAACAAAGTACAGCTGGAACCCAGCAGACCGTGACGCCTGAAGCAAGTATAAAAAAGGCCGATCGCAAAACCATTCTGTTTTTCGGGAATAGTATCACGGCAGGATACCAACTGGATATGGATGAAGCTTTTCCAGCGATTATCCAAACCAGGTTGGACTCTTTGGGATACGCATATCAGGTTATCAATGCTGGGCTAAGTGGAGAAACCACAGCAGGAGGTAAGAGCAGAATAGAATGGGTTCTTAACACCATTCCTGATATATTCGTTTTGGAACTCGGAGCTAACGACGGCCTTAGAGGTCTTCCATTAGAAGAGACTAGGAAAAACCTACAGGATATTGTTGACATGGTCAAGGCGGCAAACCCAGATGCCAAAATTGTGCTAGCCGGAATGCAGGTACCACCCAACCTTGGACAGGACTATACGCAGACGTTTCAGAAAATATTCCCTGACCTGACGGAAAATAATGGAGCTACACTAATTCCCTTTATCCTGGAAGGAGTTGCTGGCGATCCTTCCTTAAACCTTGGGGACGGAATCCATCCAACGCCTGAAGGGCATGCCATCCTTGCGGAGACGGTTTGGAAATATTTAGAGCCACTGCTGCAAAAGCCTGCTTGAAATTTTCCCAGGAATTCCCCTCCTTGGAGGGGTTAGGGGTGGGTTTCAGAACCAATTGTCGGTCCGTATTGTTGCAACTCAAACGCACAAGACATGAGCAATTATTGCGATCCTAAAACTGGTATTTGTACCCCTTCCTCCCTACAAGAGCTTACAACGGTGGGAACAAGTGAGATTTCTGACAGAAAAGAAATCATTTACGTCGGTGATCCGATGTGCTCCTGGTGTTGGGGAATTTCCCCAGCTTTGATAAAACTAAGAGATCACTTTGCTCCAGAAAAAGTTGCTTTCAAAGTGTTGGTTGGCGGCTTGCGACCTGGAGGAGGTGAACCATGGAACGATGAAATGAAAAACTTTTTGAAGCACCACTGGGAGCAGGTAAATGAAAGGAGTGGACAGCCGTTTGGGTACGAGCTGATGGACCTGGAAGAGTTTAACTACGACACCGAACCGTCTTGTCGAGCTGTGGTTGCTGCTCGTCCATTGGTGAAAGAAAAGGAAATGGAATTCTTTGAAGCTATTCAACAAAAGTTTTATGTTGAGTCGCAAGACCCAGGTTTGCCGTCATTTTACCAAAGCATCTGTGAGGAGTTCGATGTTGACTTCAGGAATTTTGTAGAACGTTTCGAAAGTGAGGAGGCAAAAAGGGAAACGAGGGCGGAATTTCAACTCAATCGACAATGGGGAGTTAGTGGCTATCCGACCATGATTCTGCTCAACAATGACAAACTTCACATGATTGCGCACGGTTATGCAGAATTTGAGCAAATGCGTGATACAGTAAACCATTGGCTTCAGCCGCAAACGAAGGAAACTTCTTAAAATTTAGGACAACACCCTGGAGGGAAACAGAAACAATGCTTTGATGAACTTCAAAATCCCATCGACTGCAAACCCTAAAATCCTAAAGGGAATGGTTAAGAGCCAGATTACCGGATAAAGAAAAAGAACCATCAAGGCGATAGGCCAGCAGACAACAAGGAGGATCAACCAGAGAAGAATTTTCATAAAAGTGTTAACGTTCTGGGGCTCCAGACAGTTTTCGAGATAGTTAGTCATGCCGAATTTATTTCAGCATCTTCAGGGACGATACACGAAGACCCTGAAATGAATTCAGGGTGACCAAATTGTCTACTTTAAACCTCACTCTAGCACCCTTGGCCAGTTTCCATTACCCAGTTTAATAAACTCCACTTGATTCGCTTCCCACTTCTTTTTAATTCCTTGACTGTAGTTGAGATACAGTTTGCCATCTACAATTTTCCATGCTTCAGGATTGGTTCGATACGTATATCCTTGAGAGACAGCATAGGCACAGTATCCACCGAATTGCGGCGCATAAGCCTCAGGCATTTCTTTGAAAGCGTTTAGGTTTTCCTCATTTGCAAAATACCAGGTAGCCTCATTCCATTCAAAAGAATACCTTTCGGTACCCTTGACTGCTGATTCTATCTTGAAATAGGCCACAGGATCGTAACCTTTTATGGCTCCATCTTTCGTCTTAAAGGTTTGCTCTTTTTGCGCGAACGTCAGACTAATACTAATTGTTAGGGCCAGTGCAAGTAGAATCTTCATGTATCAAAATTCGTGTTTTGTACTGGGACTTAGGAAGATATGATCGTGTTCTGGTACACTGTGTCAGAAAGAAAACAATTTTTCCTCCTGTTACATAATTGCTCTTATTTTTTCTTCTAGTAGCACTTATCCAGATACGAGACCGTTTGCTCAAGGTTATTCCACTTCTTGTGCTCTCGTTGAGCACTCTTGTCTAGCGATAGAAAATCGTAGCATCCAAAGAGTAAGCCCTCAATCAATTCGTTGTAGTCACTCTTATAAACGATGGTTTTCTCTCCACTTTTCTTATTCAAGATCACCCACTCTTTGTTGTAAATCCCTTCGTCGGACTCAGCAAATTCTCTTCCAGCAATAGCTATTTTCAATGCATTCACATTGTTGACAAGTGATTCATTACCAGAGTTCTCAATTAAGTCATCTGCTGTGGAATAACCGCCAATTTGCACCAGCTTGTTTTGCATTGCAATCAGTTCCTCTTTGGTTGAAACCTGTATGATACTGTCTAGATTGGTAGTGTACTCATTCTTTTTCGCATCGCTATTGACAATACCCTCTGCGATTGCGGCCGTTCCAGCCTGGACACCCGCTTTGACAAACCCCGTCGCAAAATTATTGATCGTTGTTGGATTGGGATTTCGATAGAGCCTGAAAGTATTTCCATTGAATTCATCCTCGATGAACACTCCGTCCAGGGAGGCGTATTTCTTCTCGATTCCATCTCTTGTCTGTGTAAAATCACTAACATTTTCTGGTGTGTATTCCTCATACTTACCATCGCTGGACTTTAAGAGAATCTTCTCAGAGTAAAAAGACGTTTTGACGATCGCGATTTCACCAGATTTCATTGTGCTGCCAGAGGTCACAGTACCTGGAAAGTACGATAAATCCATGTTGGATAAATTCGCCTGGGTAATTTCATCGCCAGTAACATTTAGGCCATATTTGGCAACTTCCTCCGCTTTGAATTTCTCTTTTCCATCAGACGTTTTTACCTGAAAATTCCAGAGATCTTCATCTCTTTTCTGAACACGTAATTGCCCTTCATATTTCTTTCCTGATTTTAGAACAACGTATCCATCACGTGGAACAGAGTTGTAAATCTTTTTATTCATTACTACTCCACCGTCTCTCCATTCATAGAGACCTTCTGATGTCTCGCTGATCGGACCTCTAGCAGCTGCCGTCTGAGCTAGCTCCGAAGGAGATGCATTCAAACCGTAGGACTTCAGTGCTGAAATCGGGAAGGAGATTTCTTTGCCGTCTCCGAGAAACTGAACTTCAGTTACTGCGGAGTAAGAACCAATAAGGGCTATTTGCCCGTCAAGTTTCTTCTCGGATTTCAGAACAACATAACCGGGCTGGTACGTTGTCTTTTTCTGATTTTTCCATTTGTAAAGCTCCTTAGGAGAATCATTAGTTTGAGAAAACGACAGTAAAGAAAATAGGCTGGCGAAAACTAAAAGGGTGACTTTCTTTTTCATTTGATGAAGATAATCGATAATTTGAAATAGATGAAAATCCCAATTTATCAGGTAGATGCGTTTACGGCACAATTGTTCGGCGGGAATCCGGCGGCAGTATGTCCATTAGAAGAGTGGATTTCTGATGAACTCATGTTGAATATTGCCAGGGAAAACAACCTGGCTGAGACGGCCTACTTTGTTAAGCAGGCAGAGGGTTACCATCTGAAATGGTTTACTCCCGAAACAGAAATGGACCTTTGTGGTCATGCCACGCTGGCGTCCGCGCACGTGATTTTTGAGCACTTAGGGTACGAAAAGAAAGTGATCACTTTCAATACGATGAGTGGAGAATTGGTGGTTAAGAAGGTGGACGATCTATTGCAAATGGATTTCCCATCGCGGATGCCTGAAGCAGCAAGTGTCCCCGATATCATTCTGAAATCCTTTAGCATACGTCCCAAAAAAGTACTCAAGGCTAGAGATTATTTTCTGATTTACGAAAAGGAGGAAGATATAACAAAGCTTGAGGTAGATCAGGGACGGCTATCCTGGATTGACCCAGGAATGGGGGGAATCATTTGCACCGCACCAGGTAAAAAGGTTGACTTTGTGTCTCGATTCTTCACGCCAGGGGCTGCGGTCTTTGAAGATCCAGTCACAGGATCGGCTCACTGTTCATTGATACCATACTGGTCAGAGGTTCTAGGGAAAAAGGCGATGGTTGCGCGCCAATTGTCAAAGCGACAAGGAGAAATTCATTGTGTAGATCAGGGAGATCGAGTGTTGATCTCAGGAAATTCGGTAACGTATTTGAAAGGGGAAATCGAGGTCTAGAGTACCTCCACCAAGTGCATAGCTTTCTTTCCTGTTCCGTCCAGAATTTGATGACGACAAGAGGTGCCCGAAGCTACAATGATCGTGTCTTTACTCGCTTTGCGAACTTTTGGAAAAAGTATCAGTTCTCCAATTTTCATGGATACATCAAAGTGCTCTTTCTCGTACCCAAAAGAACCGGCCATTCCACAACAGCCGCTTGGGATCATTTGCACATCATAGTTTTCTGGAGCCGATAGCACTTTTTTCATTGGTGTCATTGAGGCCAGAGCTTTCTGGTGACAATGTCCATGGATCAAAATCTCTTTATGGTCTCTGGGAAAATCAGCTTCCGTTAGATTTCCATTGTCTAGCTCTTTCGCCAAGAACTCGTCGATTGTGAAAACAAATTGCAAGACGGAAAGTGCCTTTTCCTTTTCCCCACCACGGAGCAGATCGGGATACTCGTCCCGAAACGTCAGAATTGCGGAAGGCTCAACACCAACTAAACAAGTATCTTCATTTAGCAAGCCTGAAAAAGCCTCGATGTTCTCTCGAGCCGAATTCTTTGCCTCTTCAAGAAGCCCTTTAGATAGGAATGCTCGTCCACTTGCGGAATGCGGTATTTCCAAAACTTGATAACCCAGGCGATCAAGTAACATAATCGCCTTCTTTCCAATTTCAACATCCAGATAGTTGGTGAATTCATCGAAGAAGAAGTAGACCTTTTTCTTGGGCTTTCGCAGTAGGGAATGAAATTTCTTCCTGAACCATGAGCGCAAACTCCTTCTCGCCATTTTGGGTATTGAGCGGCTACTTGCGAATCCAAGTAATGGCTTGGCCAGGTTTCGGGTTAGGTTGTAGAGAATAGGAAAAGACTCAAATCGCTCCATGCTCTTGGAGTAGTTGGCGATCATTTTTGTTCTCCATGGAGCACCGTTCTTCTTGTACGATTGAAACTGCCACTCTGCTTTGAGCTTGGCCATGTCCACATTTGATGGACACTCACTTTTGCACCCTTTGCAGGACAGACACAAATCCATGACCTCCTTGATTTCTTCGTGCTCGAATGGGTTGCTTTTGTCT
Source organism: Cyclobacteriaceae bacterium (assembly GCA_039986395.1). GTDB lineage: Bacteria > Bacteroidota > Bacteroidia > Cytophagales > Cyclobacteriaceae > Ekhidna. Next base: position 11,066 of record JBDWQX010000273.1, on the reverse strand, counting down.
GAGTGAGTCAAAAACTCACGTAAAATGTTGGCTCGAGCTCTGGTTGTGTCTTTCTCATTTCTGGTGGCCATGTAGCTTGGACACATGGTACCACCAGTCAATTCGGATTTTCGACAATCTCCTGACCCGTTGCAGAGCTCGGCTGATCTCAGAATTCCTTTATTTTCTGAAAAATCAAAAGCAGTCTCAAACTCATTGGTTACTTGATCTTTTAGGTACCGAAGAGATGTGTCCATCGGTGCCGTGTCTACAATTTTTCCTGGGTTGAAAATGTTCTTAGGATCCCAAGTCTTTTTGGTCTGTTTTATCAGCTCGTAGTTTTCCTTACCGATCATTTGTGGAATAAACTCTCCTCGTAGCCTTCCATCACCATGTTCACCCGAAAGTGAACCTTTGTATTTCTTTACCAGAAGAGCAATTTCTTCAGCAATGGTTCGAAATAACTTGACGCCTTTTTCCTTTTTTAGATCAATGATTGGTCGAAGATGAAGTTCACCAGATCCCGCATGTGCGTAATGGACGCTGTAGAGATCATGCTTCTTAAGAATTTCGTTGAACTCAGCAATGTATTCAGGGAGTTCTTGCACATCAACAGCAGTGTCCTCGATAACAGGAACGGGTTTTTCATCACCGGGAATGTTGGAAAGTAGACCTAAACCGGCTTTTCGCAATTCCCAGACCTTTGTCATATCATCACCTTGAACTACTGGGAATGCATAGCCCAATCTTTGTTGACCTAGATCGGCCAACATGTTTAAAACACGGATATCTACTGCGTCCTCCGAATCAGCAATCAGTTCGACGACAAGAATGGCTTTTGGATCGCCTTCGATAAAGAAGCGATTTTCCCGTTGCGCTTTATTTCGTTTCGTCGCCTCCAAAATGTAGTGATCCATCAGCTCGCAGGCGTACGGCCCAAAGGGTAGTGCTACTAAGTTGGCTCTTAGTGCTTCGTCAATGCTCTTGCAATGGATGCAAACCAGGCGCTTGTGCTTAGGGGGGAGTTTGGTCAATTTCAACTTCGCGGCAGTCACAAAAGCTAACGTCCCCTCAGAACCTGCGATCAATGAGCAGAAGTTGAATGGTACACCATCTGAATTGAACGGCTTCATTTCGGCAAGAGTGTCCAATGCATAGCCAGTATTTCTTCGAGGGATAGTTGCTTTAGGAAATTCCTTTTTTATTCGCTCGACATTTTCTTCTATTCCCAAAATCGATTCGATCGATTCATATAAAGAGTTTTCAAATTGGTCAGAGGCTTCAAGTTTCTTGGTTGATTTGAAATGAGCTTTTTCACCTGTGGAAAGAATTGCGTCCACCTCCAATAAATGTTCCCGTGTACTGCCAAAGACCAAAGAGTTCGATCCGCAGGAGTTATTACCGATCATACCACCGATCATCGCTCGATTGGCCGTAGAGGTTTCTGGTGCGAAGAAATAGCCGTGTTCTTTTAGCTCCCGATTGAGCTCATCTCGCACAACTCCAGGTTGAACCAGCACCCATTTTTCCTCGAGATTGACTTCCAGGATTTCAGTGAAATGCTTAGAAACATCAACGACAATTCCTTCGCCCACTACCTGCCCTGCGAGGGAAGTGCCTGCTGTTCTGGGGATTAAAGAGGTGTTGTTTTCCGTCGCAAAATGAACAAGCTTTTGAATGTCTTCAACCGACTTTGGAAACGCTACCGCAGTAGGAATTTCCCGATACGCCGATGCATCGGTCGCATAGATATGCTGACTGGCAGAGTCCGTTTTGATCTCACCATCAAAGTCCTTTTGAAGTCGATCGAAGTTCATGCATCAAACCTACAATGGGATTCTTAAAAGCGTTGGCGATGAGTGATTTATTTCAGCATTCCACCCTGTCATTCAAATTAGTAGCAGTCTTCAGCTCAATTCTCACCAGAACTAAGACAACTGTAAACTCAAGTAAAAAGTAGATCAGTCCAAGCTGCGTTAATCTTTGAAAATGAAATACAACAAGACCAATGGAAAGACAGCAGTATAGCAGGTTGGCGATCGCAATCACTTTGATGTAAGTGCTCCAATTTCTTTTGATACTGAAATAGCAGGATAGATCATATAGCAGAAAAAGGCATGGGAAGCAGGCCAGAAAATAAAGCGCTGGTACTGGCATTCCAATAATGCTTTCAAACAAGACCAAGACAACTCCCAGCAAGATCGCAGATACCAATGCGCCAATTCCGTCTAGGAGAAATAAGGATTTTGGATCAGCCATGAGTTTGCGTACTATCATTACACCAAACCTACGATTGGATATTGAAAAGCGTCAGTGATGGAGGATTTATTTCAAAAATGTTTCGTAATGAGCCTCAGAACAACGATCCCTGAATCGCTCTTGGTTTCTTGGCATTGCCAAAAACAGTCTTTCCTCCGTACTTCCACGAATCGTTTCTTTCTTTTTGAATAGCATCTTCCAAGTTGCCATTTGGATGAAAGTTTGACTCAAGCCTCTCAGCCGCTTTTGATAATGACTTCAGTGCCTTCAGCTTATCAGAACTTCCAATTTTGGCTCTAGCCACAGCAGTTTTAAGCACGCTGATACTTTCATCGTAAACGTTGGTTGGTACTGGGAATGGGTGTCCATCTTTCCCACCATGAGCAAATGAAAATCTTGCTGGATCTGCAAATCTTGAGGAAGTGCCGTAAATCACTTCACTTACCAGTGTGAGAGATTGTAATGTCCTTGGACCCAGACCGCTTATCAGTAAAAGGTCTTCAAAGTCATCAGTTGGTAGTTCGTGGGAGAGGGCGAGGACGGCCCCCAATCGTTTTAGGTCAACATCTTTCTGCTGCACATCATGATGTGGAGGAAGGTGAATTTTACGAATCTCGTTGATCATCTTTCCTGGGTCTTCTTTACCTATCGAGACAATTCTATTCCTGGTTTCCATAGCGAAACGATGCGTGAGGTTCAGTATGTAGCCTTGATTTCTACCATAAACAAAAGAGTGGGGTTCTTCAACAAAACTTTTTAAATCATTCGAAGACCAATGATATCGACGAGCATACCCAGATTCAGAATTCATTCCTTGCTGGACTACCGACCAATCTCCTTCATCCGAAACGACAAACGAATGAAGGTAAATCTGAAAACCATCCTGAATGGCGGTGTTATCAACCTTCGCAGTTAGCCTACTGGTGCGAACTAGCGCATGACCGTCCAAACCTGTTTGGTCAGCAACTCTCAGCAATTCTTCGGGCGTTCTTCTGCTATGTTTCCCTCGTCCACCACAGATGTAGATGCCGAATTCCTTGGCTCTTGGATTAATGGCGGCTTTAAGCGCCCCCATTACAGAGGTGGTGATTCCGGAAGAGTGCCAGTCCATTCCCATCACACAGCCCAGTGATTGGAACCAAGCGGGATCACTTAGTCGTCGAACGAATTCCTTCTTTCCGTATTCAATTAGTATGGCCTCCGTGATTGCTCCACCCAGTAGAGCCATTCGTTCGGCTAACCATTTTGGGACATGGCCACCGTGTAGAGGTAGATCTGCATAACCTGATTTCTTCATCAGGTATAAAAATACTAAAAATATTAGTATTCCCCAATTATTTTAGGATTTTCCACCGCTCTCCATCATGCCTAAGTAACTCCACCATTTCTATTTTAAACCTGAAGCTTGCATCTTTTCCCCCGAAGTACTCTTTAGCCTCATAAAACATCCGTTTCTTCAAATCCCGAAACCCTATCGTAACGTGCGGATGAAATACCTGACCCTTATAGTTTCCGTTGTCCAGTTTTAGCTTCTTTCTACATCGGTCAACCACGAGCTTCTGTAGGTTTTTCAACTTTTCATTTTCTATGACTTTCACAAAAACCACTCTTGGTTCAAAGAAGTCAAAACCACTAAGTTGAACGCTGAAGGAATCGAATTCGGAGTTGATTTCCTGGATGGCCTCTAGGAGCTTTTGGATCTTTTTTTCCTTCCATTTAAATGGCATATGGAGAGTGATGTGAGGAGGAGCGTTTAATGCATGCTTGCTTCCAAACTTTTCAGCAATTACGTGTTTGAAATTGGTGATTTCGTGTTGGATGTCTTCTGGCGGAACCACAGCGATAAAGTAGAGACTTTCACTCACCGAGCAGGATTTTGTTCAGCTCCTCATTGTATCTGGCAAAGCCTGAAAGGTTGTTGTGCCCACCATCTTCGATAACAAAAAACTGAGCTTGATCAGGATCAAGTGTTTCGTACAACTTTTGAGCAGATTCTAATGGAACAACATTGTCCTCAGTTCCATGAAAAATATAAATGGGACATTCTGCTCCCTTTAGTGCTTCGTGATTCTTGAAGTTGAATCGGAGAAAATAGCTTGGGGGATAAATGGGAGCGACACGATTTGCCATATCGCCAAGACTTAGGAATGGTGTTTCCAAAATCAACATGGAGGGATTGTTTTTGCCCGCCAGGTAAGAGGCGAATGACGAGCCCAGGGATCTTCCAAAAACAATCAATTGATCCTCTGAGGTATGGTTCAAAGCAAATTCGTACAATCTGTCAGCGTCCCGTAGTAACGTCTTGTAACTCCGTTCACCAACACTCTTTCCGTATCCCCTGTAATCCATGATTAACACCTCAAAACCCTGATCAACAAATGGCAAGACAACCTCTCCCCAGCGTTGTAGACTTCCTGCATTTCCATGAAAATAAAGGATTAATCCCTTCGCGCTATCTGTTTTGAAATGGAGGGCATTGATGACAGCTCCATCATCCATCTCCAGAAAATGCTCTTCAAATGCCGTCGGAAAATTGTATGAAAAATCCTTGTCTAATTCTTCTGGGAGGAAGATGAGTTTTTCCTGAAGAAAGTAGACACCTAGTCCTACAAGAATGTAGAGAGTTAAGAGACTGATAAAGGTAATTTTTAAAAATGCCAAGATTGTTCGTTCGTTATTTTCCGAGATTGTTTCTATGCCTTGGTAGGTTTTTTCGAGAATGTTAAACTAGTCTCTTCTGGATCGATAGCTTTTAGGTCTTTGGACGCCATGATCTCCTCTAACATTCTATGGTACTCTTCAAAGGTGTGCAAATTGTTATGCCCGCCTCCAATCACCGAATAAATACGTGTTACATCTGGGTTTATTTTTGAAAGCGAAAGACTGGTCTTGTAAGGAATCAATTTGTCGCTGGTCCCATGTATGATTTTGATTGGGCATGTAACATATTGGATCCACTTATACGTTTTAAGTGGAAAACGAAGGATCAGGGATGCTGGCATAAACGGAATGTATCGCTTAGCCATTTTGGTCATACTATAATAAGGCGATTCCAGTACCAACATTCTTGGGTCGTTCCGGCTGGCAAGCTTGGTCGCAAACCCAGAGCCCATAGATCGTCCGTAAATCACAATGTACTTTTCATCCACCCTGCTCTTTAAGATGTCATACACTTTTTGCATATCGTCCTTAATGTCCTTCTCTGATCTTCTGCCTTTACTTTTTCCAAAACCACGATAGTCAACCATCACAACGTCAAAACCCAAACGGGTAAAATCTACAGCAAACTTTCCCCATCCTTTGATCGACTTGGAATTTCCTTTTAAGTATAAGACAACTCCCTTTGGCTCTGGTATACTAAAATGAATGCCGTTGATACGGATATCGTCACCTATGTAAAGATTGTGCTCCTCGCTTTTCTGATTTGAGTACTTGAATTTGAAATCTGATGGAAGCTTTTCCGGCTTGAACAAAAGTTTTTCCTGTAAGAAATACGCCGCTACATTGGTGATAACATAGATAGATACAATTACTATGATGATTGTCGTAACCAATGTTTTATATTAAGCCTTCGTTTTTTAAAATTTATCGACCTGACAAGATTATTGCACTGAAAGAATTTCAATTAATTCATTAAATATAATGAAATGAGACACTCCGTAACCTTTGGCATCTTTTTCTTACTCTTTGTTCTTGCTGGCTGTCAGACCGCCAACACACCCGCATCTTCAACACCCTCTGAACCAACAAATTCTGATGGAATCGCCCTATTCACTGGTGGGATGGACAAGCAGGAAGGGTATTTCAATTTCTACTATGATGAAGAGATTGGCAGAATTTTTCTAGAAGTTGATAAAGTTGATGAGGAGTTCCTCTACGTGAATTCACTAACTGCTGGAATTGGCTCCAACGATATTGGTTTGGACCGAGGACAGTTGGGACAGGAGCGTGTTGTGAAATTTCAAAAATATGGTAACAAATTGTTGCTGACTCAGCCCAATCAGGACTACCGAGCGGTTAGCGATAATAACGATGAAGTCAAGTCTGTTGCCGAGGCGTTTGCTTCCTCGGTAATTGGTGGCTTTGAGATCAAATCGAAAAATGCATCAGCTTACTTGATCGACATAACCGATTTTCTCATGAGAGATTCTCACAATGTGAGTGGCCGACTGAGAAATGCGAAGCAAGGCAGCTACTCACTAGATAAAAGCCGCTCAGCTCTATATATGGATGCCACGTTTAATTTTCCAAAAAATACGGAATTCGAATCACTCCTTACATTTGGAGGTTCAGCACAAGGTGGCTGGATTCGATCTGTGACGCCAAGCTCGAACTCAGTCTCTGTGAGAACACATCATTCACTGATGGAACTGCCAGACAATGACTATACCCCAAGAGAGTTCGATACTCGATCTGGATTCAATGGCATTTCCTATCAAGATTATGCGACACCTATTGAAGACCCACTTGTCAAGAAGTTTATTGTACGTCACAGGCTGAAGAAAAAAGATCCAAATGCAGCTGTAAGTGAGGCGGTTGAGCCGATCATATACTATGTCGACAGAGGTGCCCCCGAGCCTGTTCGTTCAGCACTTATTGAAGGAGCACGCTGGTGGAATCAAGCATTTGAAGCCGCGGGGTATCGGAATGCATTTCAGGTAGAAGTAATGCCAGAAGGAGCACACCCCATGGATGTCAGATATAATGTGATTCAGTGGGTGCACCGTTCAACGAGAGGGTGGAGCTACGGGAGCAGCGTCACAGATCCACGCACGGGTGAAATAATGAAAGGCCATGTTAGCTTAGGGTCATTGCGGGTTAGGCAAGATTTTCTGATTGCAACTGGACTACTTCAGCCGTTTGAAAACGGGGATGAGTCTCCTAACGCCATGACAGAAATGGCACTTGCTCGTCTTCGACAGCTGTCTGCACATGAAGTAGGGCATACGATTGGCCTTTCACACAATTTTGCTGCAAGTGGAAATAACCGTGCTTCCGTGATGGACTATCCTCACCCGTACGTGAAATTGGATGATGACGGAAACATTGATTTGAGTGAAGCCTATGATGATAAAATCGGTGCCTGGGATAAAGTCACTATCATCTTTGGGTACAGTGATTTCCCCGATGGAGAAAACAAAGACAAGTTGAACAAAGTGCTAAACGATGCATTCACGTCTGGCTTAAAGTACATTACGGATCAGGATGCTCGACCTGCCAGTGGATTGCACGCGGGAGCTCATTTGTGGGACAATGGAAACAGTGCTCAGAGAGAGCTCAATCGAATGATGGATATCCGAAGAAAAATTCTTGATGACTTTTCGGAGAAAGCCATTCGCACAGGCATGCCAATGAGCTCAATCGAAGAGGTGCTCGTACCCATGTACTTGTTTCACAGATTTCAGGTAGATGCTACCTCTAAACTCGTCGCAGGCTTGGAATATAACTATGCGCTTAGAGGAGATGGCCAGGTGACCACAAGCTTCCTAACCAGTAAGCGACAATTGGAGGCGTTGACGGCGCTACTCAATACAGTGACAGTTGAAAACCTTGTTCTTCCAGAGACACTCATAGGCAAAATTCCGCCACGGGCATTTGGATATCCACGAACGCGGGAAACATTCCAATCAAAAACAGGCCCAGCATTTGACTATCTGGCTGCGGTTGAGACAGCTGCGAGCTTGCCTTTCGGTTTTCTCTTCAATGCTGATAGGGCAAATCGATTAGTGACGTACAAGGCACGTCAACCGATTTCACAACCTGGTTATTCGCTCGTTTTAGAGTACGCTATCAATTCTGTTTGGAAAAAACCAAGTACAGATCGTCTGGAAAGAACGATCCAACGAGTGGTTGAAATGGAAATGCTCAATCACTTAATGCGGCTGACAGTAAATGACCGAGCCTACGATGAGGTAAGAGCAAAATCCTTGGCTGGAATCAAAAACATCAGAGCATATGCTTCTGGAAGAACCAGCAGACGGGCAAACGAAGACGGCGAGTACTATCAATACGTAGTTAATCAGATCGACCAATTTATGGATGATCCTTCAGAGTACAAATCTGGAAATGTGATAAAAGCTCCAGATGGGTCTCCGATAGGAAGCTGCGATTTTTAGCATGCGAACTGGTTGTCTGTTGCTTCTCCTAGTTGCGATCTTTGCTTGCAATGAAAAGAAATATGCCTTTGAAAGAGTAGTTGATTGTGAGGAGGGACGATCAAAAGTCAATTCGAATCTCAGAAAAATTTTCAAGCCTTGCCGCGAGTATGTCTATAGAGCCAGGTACTGGGACAATCAATTAAACTTGATCTCCGATGATTATATCTGGATGATGGCCACTGGAAGAGACTGGGCGTATGAGCCGGAGTCTCAGGATGAGATCGCGATTCAGTATGCCGTTGATAGTTCAAAGATTGATTTTATAAAACAGTATACGATCAACCCAGAGTTTTCTAGTGGATGGAGAGAGGGAGAAGTCACAGGAATCATAGAGACTGAGGAGACGGTTTGGATGCATCCATTCAGGTCCAATCAATACCTTTTTACGCAAGTTGCAGCTTTTCCATATGTGAAACTTCCGCTAGAACGAAGTACTCAGTGGACGTCAAGTTTAAATATTTATGAAAACTGGGGACAATGGTCAAACCACACCTTAAGCAGTACGTACAGAGTCCTCGATTTTGAAAAGCTAGAAATTGAATTTGGGGATTTGGACGCATGGCATATTAATGCCACTGAAACAGCAGACTTCGGGACTTCTGTACATGATTTTTGGTTCAATGAGGATTATGGTTTTGTGAAAATGGTGATTAACAACTACGCAGGCCAAGTGCTGATCTTTGAGTTAGTGGAAGTCAAGGATTCGTAAAGTTTTATTCCCTTTTGTTTGTTTTAAAATAATTCTCCCCTTTATTTGAATCGAATATGAACAGAACAGCAACATTTTATTTTAGCTTTTACTTTTTTCCGTACCGGATACAGGGGTGGCTATAATATAATTTGCAGAAAATATATAAAAAGCCTCCCCATCGGGAGGCTTTTTTTTGTGATAAGAAAAATGGAAAAAGAACTAAAGATCGCTATTCAGGGAGCGAGAGGAAGTTTTCATCATGAAGCTTCCAGTCATGTTTTCGGAAAGGAGATCTCATTACTTGAGTGCACCACATTTAGTGATGTGACGGAAAGCACGATCAATGGAGATTCGGACTATGGCGTCATGGCCATCGAAAATTCCCTTGCTGGGTGCATCATCCCCAACTACAACCTCTTAAGGCAATCTGGTCTAGAAGTATGCGGGGAAGTTGGTATCCGAGTTAAACTAAACCTACTGGCGTTGGAGGGCGAGTCGATTGAAGGTCTTGATGAAGTTCATTCGCATCAAATGGCATTAAGGCAGTGCGGTTCGTTTTTGAATACGATTGCTGGTAAGAGAATTGTTGAGGCGTTCGATACGGCAGGTAGTGCGCAATATATTCTCGAAAACAATTTGAAAGGTGTTGGAGCAATTGCTGGAAATTTGGCAGCATCAGAACACGGCTTAAATGTACTGGCTGCAGGCATCGAAGATCATAAACTCAACTATACAAGATTTTTGGTGCTGAAACGTGGAGATGCTAAGCCACTGTCCGAGGAAGGAAACAAGATGTCCATCTACTTTCAGACCAAACACTCTCCCGGTTCCCTGGCACAGCTTCTCTCAGTTATCAGCGGGCTGGGACTGAATTTATCGAAGCTCCAGTCTCATCCAGTACCTAGCAAGAATTCGGACTACGGATTTTTCGCCACCCTGGACCTTGAGTCGGTCAAGCAAGTGGAACTCTTAAAAGCACTTCTGGAAGAAATGACAATACATCATCAAATTCTAGGCATTTATAAGAAAGGAGAAACACATGGTTGATCAATTAACATCAAATCGACTTTCCGGAATCGGCGAGTATTATTTCTCTCAGAAACTACGAGAGATTGACGGTTTAAACCGAGAAGGCAAAAATGTGCTTAACCTGGGAATTGGAAGTCCTGATATGGAGCCACCTGCAGAAGTGAAAAAGGCCTTGGTACAAAGCCTGGACGACCCCCAATTTCATAGGTACCAAAGCTACAAGGGCATTCCAGAGTTGAGGACTGCATTTTCTGATTGGTATCATAAGTTTTACAACGTCACGCTTAATCCAGATTCGGAGATTCTTCCGCTGATCGGATCGAAGGAAGGGATCATGCACATCTGCATGGCATTTTTGAATGAAGGAGATGAAGTCTTAATTCCGAACCCTGGATATCCGACATACGCATCTGCTGCCAGACTGGCTGGAGGGACTCCTCGGTTTTACGAATTGGACGAGCGAAATAATTACCTTCCTGATTTATCAACATTGGAGGTGAGTGATCTGAGTAGGGTGAAATTGATGTGCGTAAACTATCCGCACATGCCAACGGGTACTTCTGCGACGATTGAAGTTTTCGAAGATCTCCGTGAGTTTTGCTCCATGCATGGAATCATCTTGATCAATGACAACCCTTACAGTTTTACATTGACAGAGAAACCTGCCAGCATATTGGAGGGTCGAAAACCAGAAGAACTGCTTCTGGAGCTAAATAGTTTGAGTAAGTCCCACAATATGTCCGGATGGAGAATCGGTGCACTAAGTGGAAACGCGGAGCTTATTTCGAAAGTCCTGATTTTCAAGAGCAACATGGACTCAGGCATGTTCAAACCAATCATGAAAGCGACCATTGAAGCGCTCAAATTAGAGCAATCGTGGTATGATTCACTCAACGAAAAATACAGAGAAAGAAAAGAGCTGGTACTCCAGATTGCGGACCAACTAGGAT
>JBDWQX010000272.1:0-4558 GCA_039986395.1 Cyclobacteriaceae bacterium | reverse complement strand
GATTTTAAGAAACCTGTGTCCTGTCATCTGTATCCAATCAGAATCACCAAACTTCAAGAGTTCGAAGCACTTAATTATGATCGTTGGCACATTTGTTCACCAGCTTGCGATCTAGGAAAAGAGCTGAAAGTACCTGTGTACAAATTCTTAAAAGAGGCTTTGATTAGAAAGTTCGGTGAAGATTGGTATGATGAGTTGGAATCAAAAACTAAAGGTCACTGAGATCAAACGACTCCATAAAGGCTGTCGTAAATTTTCCAGATTTAAATCCTTCATCATCCATCAGTTTTAAATGGAAGGGAATCGTTGTTTTGATACCTTCAATTACTGTTTCACCCAAAGCTCTTTTCATTTTGATAATTGCTTCTTCCCTTGTCTGGGCAGTCACAATCAATTTGGCTATCATAGAGTCGTAATATGGCGGAATTGTATAGCCAGCATAAACGTGACTATCTATGCGAATGCCATGACCGCCTGGCAGATGTAGATTTGTGATTTTCCCCGGACTTGGCCTGAAATCATTAGAAGGATCTTCTGCATTTATTCGGCACTCGATGGAGCAAAGTTGAGGATAATAATTCCGACCCGAGATCAACTCACCAGCCGCAACTTTAATTTGCTCTTTTATCAAATCGTAATCAGTAACCTCCTCAGTGATTGGATGCTCTACTTGTATTCTTGTATTCATCTCCATGAAGTAAAAGTCTCCATGCTTATCTACGAGAAACTCTACAGTACCAGCACCTTCATATTTTATCGCTTCTGCTCCCTTCACAGCAGCCTGTCCCATCTTCTCTCTCAATTCTTGAGTCATTACAGGAGATGGAGTTTCCTCCAATAGTTTTTGATGTCTCCTTTGGATGGAGCAATCTCGCTCAGAAAGGTGACATGCTTTACCGTCCTTGTCGCCAACAATTTGAATTTCTACGTGCCTTGGCTCCTCCACAAATTTTTCCATGTACAGGGCATCATTCCCGAAGGCAGCACCAGCTTCCTGACCAGCATCGTCATACGCTTTTTCAAAGCCACTTTCATCTTTCACAAATCGCATTCCTTTGCCGCCACCACCGGCAGTTGCTTTTAGCATGACAGGATAACCCATCTTTTTTGCGATGGCTTTCCCTTCCTTCACGGACTTAAGTAAACCTGGAGAACCCGGAATGGTAGGAACCCCGGCTGCTTGCATGGTTGCCTTGGCAGTAGCCTTATCACCCATGTCATTGATCATTTGTTCACTTGCGCCTATGAACTTGATATTGTATTCTTGACAAACTCGCGAGAACTCAGCATTCTCTGCAAGAAATCCATACCCAGGATGGATTGCATCGGCATTTGTAACCTCTGCAGCAGAGATAATTCTAGGTATATTCAGATAAGATTCTTTCCCTTGCGGCGGACCAATACAAACAGCCTCATCAGCGAATCGAACATGAAGGCTTTCTCGATCAGCTGTCGAATAAACAGCTACGGTTTTAATGCCCATTTCTTTGCAGGTACGAATTATTCGTAGCGCAATTTCACCCCGGTTGGCAATTAATATCTTACTAAACATTGATGCTTTTGTTTTAGGAAGGATCGACTAAGAAAAGCGGCTGATCGAATTCGACTGGTTGCGAATTATCAACAAGTACTTTCACGATTTTGCCCGAGACTTCAGACTCAATCTCATTGAACAACTTCATCGCTTCTATTATGCAAACAGGATCGCCTGACTTGATGGTACTACCCACTTCCACAAATGCTGGTGATTCAGGATTCGCAGATCGGTAGAAAGTACCAATCATTGGAGATTTGATTTCTATGAGATTCGAGTCAGAAGCTCCGCTATCTCCGCCTTGGCTAGCAGCTGGAGCGGCCGGTGCGGGTGCTGGAGCTGCTGGCATTGGAGCTGCCTGCATAGGTGCTGGTGCAGCTGCAACTACTTGTTGCTCAGCTGATCTTTTTATGCTCACTTTGAAATCTTCTGTTTCAATATTAACTTCTTCCAGACCTGAGTCGGACAGAAAATTTATGAGTTCTTGAATTTCTTTAGCCTTCATAGGTTAGTTGTTGGTATCGATTTCTCTTAAGAACTAAGATATTATAAAAATGTTATTAGGTGTAATCTGATTTGCAAATTGATTGAGTTATTTCACTCGTTCCACATACGAACCATCAACGGTGCTGATCTTAACCACTTCGTCTTGCTCAATGAATAGTGGTACTTGGATGGTTGCCCCCGTTTCGGTTTCAGCATTCTTGGTTGCGTTTGTGGACGTATTTCCTTTTACAGCTGGCTCCGCATAAACAATCTTTACTACGACGTGCTGAGGTAGTTCGCATCCAAGAACTTTCTCTTCTTCTGCATGGAATAAAATCTCGACTTCCTGTCCATCCTTTAAGAATTTTGGAGCATTAATCAGATCCTCCTCTATTGAAATTTGCTCATAGGTCGCAGCATCCATAAAGTGATAACCGATGTCATCCTTATACAAATACTGATATTTCCTTCTTTCCACACGAGCTGTGGTTATTTTGTGTCCAGCAGAAAATGTGTTGTCTATTACTTTCCCTGTAGTGATGCTTTTCAACTTCGTTCTCACGAAGGCTGGTCCCTTACCTGGCTTCACATGTTGAAACTCAACGATGCTGAACAAGTCATGATTGAACTCAATGACTAGACCATTCTTAATATCGGATGTTGATGCCATGTTTGTTAGTTTTCAATGAAGCAATTTCAAATAAGCACCAAAATACAAAAAGTCATGTACCAATGCTGGCATTAATTTACTTTTCGATTTTGCTTTTTTTGGCAATGGTGTATTATTTGCTTTTTGTTGGTTGAGTTTTTGATATTTAGCCTATTTCGGATCATATGCCCACTTCACCCAGATTGCTCCCCAAGTGAATCCACCGCCAAATGCAGCTAATATGAGATTATCTCCCTTTTTTAATTTTTGCTCATAATCATAAAGACAAAGCGGTATGGTAGCACTAGTTGTATTTCCGTATTTTTGAATATTGAGCATCACCTTTTCATCGCTGATGCCCATCCTTCGGGCGGTTGCGTCAATGATTCTTTTGTTTGCCTGATGAGGAACGAGGTAGGAAATATCGTCACCTGTCAGACCGTTTTTTTCCATTACTTCTGCGGCGATGTCAGCCATGTTTTTAACAGCAAACTTGAAAACCATCGCACCTTCCTGACGAGCGAAGTGCTCACGATTATTAACTGTCTCAACAGTTGCAGGTTTTCGGCTGCCACCTGCTTTCATGTGCAGGTATGGTTCTCCTGAGCCATCAGATCTTAAGATGGAATCCTTAATTCCAATATCTTCCTCTGTCGGCTCTAGTAGTAAGGCGCCAGCCCCATCTCCGAAAATTATGCAGGTTGTTCGATCTGTGTAGTCAACAATGGACGACATTTTATCCGCACCGATGATAACTACTTTTTTGTATTTCCCTGTCTCAACGAACTGCGATCCAGTTGCCAGTGCGTAAAGTAAACCTGAGCAGGCAGCCTGCAGATCGTACCCAAACGCATTGACGGCACCAACTTCATTGGCGATAATATTGGCTGTAGCTGGGAATACCATATCTGGCGTGGTCGTTGCGCAGATAATCAAATCGATTTCCTCAGCCTTGGTATTGGTTTTTTTTAAGAGTCCTTCCAGAGCCTTGACGGCCATCACAGAAGTCCCCTGATTTTCACCCTTAAGGATTCGCCGCTCTTTGATGCCAGTTCTGGAAATTATCCATTCATCGTTGGTATCAACCATTGTTTCCAACTCCTTGTTCGTGAGAATGTACTCAGGGACATATCCTTGGATTCCGGTTATTGCGGCTTGGATGCGTGACATAAAGATTAGCTTAAGCTAATACTTCTTTCTCGATCACCACCTTTCCTTTGTAGTATAGTTTTCCTTCGTGCCAGAATGCTCTGTGTGGCAAATGCGGTTCACCAGTAGTAGGGCAAATCACATAATTCTTAGGAGTTGCTTTGTAATGAGTTCTTCGCTTGTCCCTTCTGGTCTTCGAAATTTTGCGTTTTGGATGCGCCATTTTATTTCTTTCTTAATTGTCTACTTAAATCTTTTCTAAGCCTGACGGCTACTTTAATTTCTTCAAGGCTTCCCATCTCGGATCAACCTTCGCTTCTTTATCATCGTCCTCAACTGAGGAGTATATCAATTCATCATCTTCACTATCGTCGTTAAATTTCGGATGAAGCTTTTTCATCGGAATTTCTAATGAAATCGATTCATACAAAAAATCGCCAACATTAATCTCTTGCCGATCTTTGTTGATCACAAATACATCTTCACTCAACTCCTTCTCCTCGTCCCCATACTTGTAGATCACTTCCTGATTTATCGAAATTGGAAAGTCAAATTTTTCCAGACTCCTGTCACAAATCAACTCCACTGTTCCTTCAACTTTCAAATTTAAATCCAACATCGAATCAGATTTCACTAAGTCAATAGTGCAAGAGCCTTTGCCCTCGCTTACCAGACTGTGTTCAAATTCTGAAAAAAACGCCTCGTCGTACTCAAATTCAAACGTATGAGTATCATTACTA
>JBDWQX010000271.1:0-12050 GCA_039986395.1 Cyclobacteriaceae bacterium | reverse complement strand
GGTTTTGTAAATGACGCATCCGAATTTGACGAGGCACTTAACGCCGGCTTGCAGGCTTCACCGATACATGAGGTGTTGGTTGAGCAAAGTATTTTGGGGTGGAAGGAATATGAGCTCGAGTTGTTGAGAGACAATCTTGGGAATATTATCATCATCTGTTCCATAGAGAATTTTGACCCAATGGGTGTTCATACAGGCGATTCTATCACGGTCGCTCCCGCACAGACATTGTCTGACACCGTGTATCAGCACATGCGTGATTTGGCGAAGAAGATGATGAACGGGATTGGTCATTTTGCTGGCGGATGTAACGTTCAATTTTCAGTTCATCCAGACGACGAGAGTATTATTGGGATCGAAATAAACCCAAGAGTTTCCAGATCTTCAGCACTAGCTTCAAAGGCGACGGGATATCCAATTGCAAAAATCGCTGCAAAACTTGCCATTGGTTACAATCTGGACGAGTTGAAAAATCAAATAACAAAAACTACCTCGGCCTACTTCGAGCCAGCACTAGACTATGTTATTGTGAAAATTCCTCGTTGGAACTTCGACAAGTTCAAGGGCTCCGATCGGAAACTAGGTTTGCAAATGAAGTCTGTGGGTGAGGTTATGGGTATCGGGAGAAACTTTCAGGAGGCATTACAGAAAGCCTGTCAATCGTTGGAAATAAAAAGAAATGGACTGGGTGCCGACGGGCGAGAATTGAAAGATCACGAGGCAATTCAGCACAGTCTTGCCAACCCAAGTTGGAATAGACTGTTCCATGTCTACGATGCCTTCAAGCTGGGAATGCCATTCAAGACTATTCACAATTTGACAAAAATTGACCCATGGTTCTTGAACCAAATTGAGGATTTGATTTTACTTGAAAAAGAAATCGGAAAATTTTCGATAGAGGACATCTCTAAGGAGATGCTTGAGCAAGCCAAGCAGAAAGGGTATGCGGATCGACAAATTGCGCACCTGCTGGGATGCCTTGAGAGCGAGGTGTACAAAAAGCGGAATGACCTTGGTATAAAGCGAGTCTACAAGCTTGTGGACACATGCGCAGCAGAGTTTGAAGCGCAAACACCCTACTACTATTCCACATTCGAGTCCGAAAATGAGTCGACCGTTACCAACAAAAAGAAGATAGTTGTTCTGGGTTCAGGCCCGAATCGAATTGGACAGGGCATCGAGTTTGACTACTCCTGTGTGCACGGAGTACTTGCCGCCAGAGAGTGTGGCTACGAAACCATCATGATCAACTGCAATCCTGAGACTGTTTCCACGGATTTTGATGTAGCAGATAAATTGTATTTCGAACCTGTATTTTGGGAACATATTTACGATATAATTCTGCACGAAAAACCCATTGGTGTCATCGTGCAGTTAGGTGGCCAGACAGCCCTAAAGTTGGCAGAAAAACTTGAACGATACGGCATCAAAATTCTAGGCACCAGTTTCGAGGCACTTGACCTTGCTGAGGCCCGTGGACGTTTTTCAGACTTACTGAAAGAGCAAAACATCCCGTACCCAGAGTATGGGACTATCGAAAATGCTGAGGGAGCAATTGAGCTTTCGAAAAAAATTGGCTTTCCACTCCTTGTTCGACCGAGCTACGTCCTGGGAGGTCAGAGTATGAAAATTGTGATTAACGAGACAGAACTTGAAGAGCAGGTAATCGATATCATGAAGGATATGCCAGATGCAGAGATTCTACTTGATCACTTTCTAGAAGGTGCGATTGAAGCGGAGGCTGATGCGATTTGTGATGGAGAAAACGTTCATATCATTGGAATTATGCAGCACATAGAGCCAGCAGGAATCCATTCAGGCGATTCGTATGCTGTGCTACCACCATACAATTTGGGGGATTTCGTCATCCGACAGATTGAAGAATATACCCAAAGGATTGCAATCGCACTGAAAACCGTGGGGTTAATCAACATTCAATTTGCAATCAAAAATGACAAGGTATATATCATTGAAGCCAACCCGAGAGCTTCGAGAACAGTTCCTTTTATCTGCAAAGCATACCGAGAACCGTATGTGAATTATGCCACGAAGGTGATGTTAGGAGAAAAGAAAGTGACGGATTTTGATTTCAAACCTTACAAAAAAGGATATGCTATCAAGGAACCTGTTTTCTCTTTCCACAAATTCCCAAATGTGAACAAGGAGCTGGGCCCTGAGATGAAGTCAACTGGAGAGGCGATTTACTTTATCGATGACTTAATGGATGATTATTTCATGGAAATCTACTCTGAACGAAACTTGTATCTTAGTAAATAGGTTTAATAGTTGTGTTAAAATTTCTACTAATAACGATACTTGTTATCTACTGCTTTTATCGAGTAGCAGCATTTCTATTTAGATTCATGCTTGGCGGATTCAGTAAGAGTCAATTTGATTCTACACAATATCGTCAAAGAAAAGCTCCCAACAGCAATTTGCATGTGGATCGAGTTCCTAGAGAAAATTCAGGTAAAAAGAAAGATTTTGAAGGTGGCGATTACGTAGACTTTGAGGAGGTAAAGTAGTGACAGTTCTCAATGGCTGTCAAAAAAACTAACTCAAATGCTAGCTATTTGAGATCTGAAACGGATACTGAAATTTGAATATCAAGCAATCATAGCGGGAACATCTCTAGGCAGTTGAATGATGAATGTGCTCCCTTTTCCAAGCTCGCTTGTGACGCTTATGGAGCCGTTATTCTTCTTCACAAAATCGCTACATAGTCTAAGTCCAAGACCCGTCCCCTTCTCATTCCCAGTTCCATTCGTGGAAAATACAGCTTCGTCGAATAATTTTTCCAATCTCGTTGAAGGAATACCATTGCCGTTGTCGGTAATACTCAATTTCACATGACGGTCTTCGCTTCTAGCTTCGATTTCGACGAGACCACCATTTTTAGTAAACTTGATAGCATTTGAAACTAGATTTCTAATAACAATATTGATCATCTCCGAATCGGCAAAAACCTCAAGGTCTTGATCAATTAGATTATTTAGTTTGATTTCTTTTTCCATGGCCTGAGGCTTCAACAAATCGACATTCTCTTGAGCAAGAGTATGCAAGGGAACCACTGTAGGTTTATGCTCAATATGGTTCATTTGTTGTAGTGCCCACATCAGAAGATTATCTAACATGGCCATGAGACTACTGAGCGATTTCCCAACTTTATTAGTAAAAATTTCTAGTTCATCTATGCTTAACCTGCCGCTAGTATGCATTGCTAAAATGCCTTTCAGATTTCTAAGAGGGCCTCTCAGATCATGACCAATAATGGCAAATAGCTTGTCCTTAAATGAGTTCACCCTGCTTAGTTCAAGATTCTGATCTTCAAGTTGTTTTGCCTTAGTCTCAATCTCCTCTTTTTGTCTTCGTACTTCGTTTGTTCGGTCAGTTACCATTTTTTCCAACTTCACACTCATTCTTTTATTTAAGGATTCATTCTTCTTTAGCTGGATGATTAGGTTTTCCTGTGCTATTTGTTTTTCCTGTTCGTTCAAACGCATCCTGTACCCTAAACCTATTGTAAAAACCAATACCTCCCCAAGAATTCCAACCTGACCGTAGATTGTTGTTTGATCATCAAATAATATGACATGAGCGATCGATATTAAACCTCCAACTGCCAAAAAAAGCGATCCAAACATGACGTATAAAGCCACTCTACTTTTCTTAATTATTGATAGAATAGGCAACACAATCATGTAAATGGTATAGAATAAACTTAGAATTCTCATGTACCAATCCGCCACAAACACATTGTCTGGTGATAGGAGCAAATGAACTGATCCAAGGGCAGAAATTACTAGCAATGCTTTAAAGAGGACATCGAAAGGCTTGTACCACTTGACTGATACGTTTGAGATTTTAATAAACCGCTGTAAGAAAAACACATACGATATAAATGACATTTGACCAGCAGTCATAAAGAAGAAACTACGATTCTGCACCTCAAAGAGGACTGAAAAATGATTGAAGATAATTGCAGTGAAAACCGAAAAAGAAAGCATGTATAGGCCATAGTAAAAATATATTTTGTCCCATGTCTGCAAATAGAGAATAAAATTGTAGAGAAAGAAGACAATCAAGATGCCATAGAAAACAGCTTGGAAGATATCAGACTTTCTAGTCTCATCTTGCCATTGGATCTGCGAGTAGATTTTCAAATCAAAAAAGGGCGCATACCCATCCAATGGCAGATTCTCAATGTACACTGTAGTCATTTGATTTCGTGGTAAAAAGATGGGAATGTGCATGTCGTGTTGATGGGGTACTTCATTTTTGAGTGATGATAAAAAATGAGTTGTCTTTTTCGTATCAACAATACTGTCACCTCTAAAAATAAATGCAGTTATTTCCCCACTACCAAAGTCTCTTGATACTCTAAGAATGAACTCTTGATCCCTTTTGGAGGAGTTTAGAAAACTGATTTTACCCCATAATGCGGAGATGTTGATGCCTGTGATTCGATACGGTCCGAAATCACTTTCGCCCCGTAATATTTGCTCACTGGCAATTTTCTCGTTTACGGGAATCGCAATAATCTCCAAATAAGAATTGAGCTCAGTCACTTCGCTGTTTCCACTTTCAATGAGAAGTGGGTGAGGCTGAGCTTGTAAAAAGTTGCTTGCATATACAAGCATCCATAGAAGGTGTTTTGACATAGCTGGTGATACTTTGCCATTTATCGGCAAACTCGCTTGACGTTTTTTTCACCTGAAAAGTAGCATGTCTTCTAAGTTATTGTATAGCAGTAAGCTGGTGGTTATGTCACTGTATACAATTTGTAGATATCAAACCAGAAAAGTAGACATCGTTTCGTCCGTTTTCATGGATAAAGCAGATCGCTTCAGATGATAAACGAACAGGTAGCCCTGGCTCAGTGTACGGTAAGTATAAAATAAAGAAGGGCTCGTAAGAGCCCTTCCACCAACCTAACCTAATATGAGGTACGGATCACCTCAATTATGGAAATCATCTGAAATCAAAGGTTGCCATTTGAGCAGCTTCAATCTTAATCTCTTTCTGACCATAACGTCATCTCATCAATTTTAATATAATGATTTCAATATTTAGTTGAATTATATGTATGTAAACAAACCGCATGCAAACCCCTAAAGCCAAGTGATTTATTTAGATATTCAATTTGAAAGTAGGGAGCCCGAGCTCTTCCATTGGAATTGACAAAGGTGTTAGAAAATGGTTCTAACAAGAGGTATCATCATCAGGGCCTGGAGATCTGATAACCAGATAGCTCGGGTGGTTTATAGCTATGAAAAGAGAAGCCGTTCGCCAAAAAATTCGGTAGTTCACAAACATAACCCGTCGTCTATGAAGTCTGGACTGGCATGGAGTACCTCCCAAGGTAAATTGCTCTAATGAGTAATCGACATTATTTCAAAAATGTGGCTTGCTTGGATAAAAATTAAGTGCAATTAAGACTCAAAATTTCAAAACATGATTTCAAGAAAAATTTACCATTTTGTTACCGCACTCTTAATGAGTGCAATCATCTTAACTAGTTGCGGCGAAGATGACGGAAGTATTGGTCCTGGTGGATCATCTGACGTGCTGACCGCAGACGCAGGTAGTGCTCAAAGTGCGATGCCAGGCCAGGAAGTAACTTTAGATGCAAGCAATTCAACAGGCACGAACATTAATTATGAATGGGAATTTAGTGGGCCAGGAAGCATTACGCTCTCTGATGGATCAACTGTTCAATCAAACAACCGGGTCACATCAGATGCCAGCTTCACGTTCTCCGCACATGTCGCGGGTGAATATTTTTTCTCTCTACGAATTACTTCAGGTAATGAATTTTCTCAATCCAGCGTAATTGTTACTGTCGCAGGTGCCATTGAATTGACCAGTCTCGCTGCGAACAATGGATCGAGTACATTGGTACTTGAAGATGTCAATTTCGATGATTCACCAGATTACCTTGTCAATAGCGTACTCACTCTTCCAGAAAATGTAGGGATCCAACTGAATGATAATATCATTATCGCATTTGCTGAAGGGGCTGGTTTCAAACTAGCAGGCAGCAACTCTATTTTCACGACTTCACAAGTCATCTTTGAGCCAATGAGCACAGGTTGGAAAGGTATTTTAGCAGAAGGTAATGTTGAGATTGCAGGTAGCTTTATATTTGATGGTGCTGGTGCATCAGCTTTTGATGGAATGGAAGCTGCAGCAATTAATAGTGTTGGCTCACTGACAGGCAGCAGCTACCTGCAATTCAGAAATAGCAACGGTCATGACCTCATTATCTCCGATGCGGCAAGCGAACTTACCGCAAGTGGTCTTATTTTCAACAGTCAAACACCACTAAAAATGCCCTTCCGACTTGTACCAGGACTCCTAGGTGGTAATGTAGAATATCCTGATGATGCACTAATTACATTGTCCTCTGATGTCGATGTGCAACTATCCAGCAACGTGACCTCTGGTTTTACGATGGTGGTAAAATCAGATATTCTGATAACCGGTGGATTGCATGTCAATTCCAATATACGATTTAGTTTAAGCAGTGGTGATCACACGCTTTTCATGGAAGAAAATACTTCGTTGATTTCTTCGAATAGTTTCAGAGTTGATGGCAGCAGTAGCAGTACGTTGACCATTACAGGACAAAATGGTGCTAATTGGAACGGCCTTCACTTAAGCGGAAACAATCACCTGGAACATGTGATCATCAAGAATGCGGGAGCAAACCCTATCTCCAGTGGGAGTATTGTTGGGGTTACTGAAAAAGCATCTATCTACCTGAATGGTTCTCTGGATATTTTAAGGGATGCTACAATCGCAGATGGTGGTGGCTTTGGTATTTATGTTTCTTCCTTTGGATTTCTTTCGGGAGGAACAGGCGGTTCACCTCGGTACGACAACTACACGATAAGTAACCACGTCGAACCGGCCATCTCGGCTCAGCGCAATCAGGCATACCATATGAGTGAAGGAACTTTTACGATATCTACTCCTACAGATGTGGCTGCTATAGAAGTGAGAAATACCTCCACCGCCATACCAAATAATTCAAATTGGAACGGACTTGGTGATGGTAACTTTTATCTTTTTGAAGGAGATCTTACCGTTGGAAATGGGTTTTCAAACGCTACCTTGAATATTGGTGCAGGAGCTCATTTTAAATTCAATACAGATAATAAAATATTTGTCGAAAATAATGGAACGCTCAACGCAATTGGAACAGCAGAAGATCCCATTATCCTTGATGGAAATGCAGATTGGGCTGGAGTGTTAGTTGGTGGCAGTTCTTTGTCCACCATACGGAATTCTGATTGCTCTTTTGACTATGTAACTATACAAAATGGTGGATCAACGGAGTTGGCAATAGGAGCAAATAAAGCTGGGATATATGTGCAAACCGCTGGTACTCCGTCCTTTACGAATTGCACGTTCAAAGACAATACGGGATACGGTGCAATTCTGGAAAGTAATAGTACGCTCTTCGATTTTAAGGCTGCGGAGAACAACAATACCTTCTCAGGGAATAGTTTAGGTGATTTAGTGGATAATGTTACTGACAGTGATGGTGATGGGACTCCTGATAGTGGTGAATTCCCTGGCTGTGAATTAGATCCTGGCTGTTAAGGAAACAATATTCTAACTGGAAAGTCTTCCAAGTGTAACAGCTCGGAAGACTTTCTTTTTTTTGGACTCCCTTTCATTTTTGGCAGAGGTTTTACTTGTGACTCATCGGAAGAACACTCATCTATTTTTAACCATTCGCGGTAGAACGGAATAAATCAGAGGTGGTTTCCCCAGGCCATTTTGTTAAAATCAACAAAATCTTCTCAACCAGAACTCATTCGAGGATAATCTCGAATTTTTAGGGTTAGTTTTGTGATCTGAAAAATTAACCTATGGCCTGGTTCAATAGACAAGACAAGGGAATATTAACAAAGACGGAGGATAAGAAGGAAGCGCCTGATGGACTCTGGTACAAAACTCCAAAAGGGAATATCATCCACATGCGGGAATTGAAAAACAATTCCTACGTATGCCCAGAAGATGACTATCACGTACGGATTGGCTCCAAGGAGTACTTTGAGATCTTATTCGACGGGAACAAGTTTACAGAACTTGATGAGGATTTGACCTCAGGAGATCCGTTGAAATTTGTGGACACCAAAAAATACCCAGATAGAATAGTTGCTACTCAGAAGAAGACATCCCTTAAAGATGCCGTCAGAAGTGCACATGGGAAAATGAACGGGATGGATATTACCGTTTCATGTATGGATTTCGCCTTTATCGGAGGCTCTATGGGATCCGTGGTTGGGGAGAAGATCGCACGAGCAATTGACCACTCGATCAAAAAAGGAATTCCTTTTCTTATGATTTCAAAATCAGGCGGAGCACGAATGATGGAGGCCGGTTTTTCCCTGATGCAAATGGCCAAGACTTCAGCAAGACTTGCTTTGCTTTCGGAAAAAGGAATTCCATACATTTCTCTGCTCACCGATCCAACCACTGGTGGTGTGACTGCCTCTTATGCGATGCTTGGAGATTTCAATATCGCTGAACCTGGAGCACTGATTGGTTTTGCGGGACCAAGAGTAATCCGAGAAACGATTGGAAAAGATTTGCCTAAGGGCTTCCAAAGTTCCGAGTTTGTTTTGGATCACGGTTTCCTTGATTTCATTGTAGATCGGAGGCAGCTGAAGACAAAGCTTACTTCTCTATTAAAAATGCTTGATTAACCCAACATTTTGGAACCTCAACGGTTTTAAAATATGTTAGTTAAAAAGCAATATAGAAGCGATCATCCCTTTGGTTATTCTACTATATTTGCCCAAAATTCTTTAGGAAAATAAGATTATAGGTCTATGTCCTCAATCGTCGTCATTTCAATCGTCGCCTTCACGGTTTTAATTCTGCTGCTGGTCCTTGTGCTTCTTTTTGCACAGTCGAGATTAGTTCAGTCTGGTCCTGTCAACATTACCGTAAATGGCGATACTGAGAACCCAATGGTTACAACAGCTGGGTCAACACTGCTCTCGACGCTTTCAGGTAAAAGTGTTTTTCTTCCTTCCGCATGTGGGGGAGGAGGAACTTGTGCCATGTGTAAATGCAAGGTGATAGAAGGAGGAGGGGACGTTCTCCCTACCGAGGTTGGTCATTTGAGTCGTGCCGAGCAAAAGGATAATGTCAGACTTGCTTGTCAGGTAAAAGTGAGAAACGACATGGATATTGAGATTCCAGAAGAGATTTTTGGAATCAAGAAATGGGAAGCGACTGTGGTGAGAAACTACAACGTGGCCTCATTCATCAAAGAATTTGTGGTGGAGATCCCCGAAGAAATGGACTATCAGGCCGGTGGATATATTCAAATTGAAGTTCCGAAATGTGAAGTTGACTTCAAAGATTTTGATATCACTGCTCACCCAGAAGAGCATGACGATCCAAAAAAATTCCAATTGGAATGGGACAAATTCAAGCTTTGGGATTTAAAAATGAAAAACGATGACACCATAGAGCGAGCGTATTCAATGGCATCCTATCCTGCGGAGGGCCGGGAAATCATGCTGAATGTTCGAATAGCAACACCTCCGTTTGATAGAGCAAAAAATGGCTGGATGGATGTTAACCCTGGGATTGCATCATCTTACATTTTCGGACTAAAACCTGGAGACAAGGTTACGCTCTCAGGTCCATACGGTGAATTCTTCATCAATCCAACAGATGCTGAGATGCTTTACGTTGGAGGAGGGGCAGGAATGGCACCGATGAGATCACATCTTTATCACTTGTTCAAGACGTTGAAGACTGGTAGGAAAGTGACGTACTGGTACGGTGGCCGATCTAAACGAGAGCTTTTCTATTTGGAGCACTTCTATGAGCTTGAAAAGCATTTTCCAAACTTCAAGTTCTACATTGTCCTTTCGGAACCTCAAGAAGAGGATAACTGGACAACCAAGACTGGTTTAGAGGATGAAAAAGGAGATGGCTTCCTGGGCTTTGTGCATCAGGCAGTTATTGATAACTACCTAAGCAAACATGATGCACCAGAGGACATTGAGCTTTACTTTTGCGGCCCACCATTGATGAACCAGGCGGTTCAAAAGATGGGTGAGGATTACGGAATCCCAGATGAAAACATCAGATTTGATGACTTTGGCGGGTAGTGAACGCAAGACAACAAGACATAGCCGTTTCAGTGAAAATTGAAACGGCTTTTTTATGAATTGAATGCTTACTTCTTATCATAGGAACTTCATTGTTAATTCTCAATTAATTTAGAGGCATGGACTTAAAGATGTTCTTCAATCCGACCACTATAGATGTTGATACATCTGCATCGTCGTTTCAGTCAGCGATTTACGTCAACAATGAAAAGATGCCAGATCATGAGGGTTTGGACATTGCATTGATTGGATTGGCGGAATATCGCGGGAGCGCTAACAGCAACCCAAGCGAGAACTCTGCGGATGAGGTAAGAGCTCAGCTATATACCTTGAAGAAAGGATTTGGTGATTATGGAATTATCGATTTGGGCAATTTCAGGAACGGCCCAAGCCTCGAGGACACCTACCTTAGGTTAAAGGAGGTTTGTGCGTATTTGATGGACAAAGGAATTATTCCACTGCTGTTTGGAGGAAGCCATGACCTTACGTTGGGACAGTTTTATTCTTATGAAAGTAGCGGAAAGCTCATCTCAATGCTCAATGTCGATCAGTACATTGACATTGATGAAGAACGACCGGCTTCTCGTAGCTACTTGAGTAAAATATTTGGACATGATCCAAATCACCTTTTTAATTACTCACACTTAGCCTATCAAAGCTATCTGACGAATCAGAAGGATTTGGAATTGATCGAGCGCCTGTCTTTTGAGGCTACCAGACTCGGTACATTGAAGGAAAACATTCAGGAGATTGAGCCATTTGTACGGGATGCAGATATGCTGTCTTTCGACCTTTGCGCATTGCAATCCGCTTATGCTCCCGCCGCTTTCGATTCAAAACCTTACGGCCTAACTGGCGAGGAAGCATGTCAGCTGTGCTGGTACGCTGGTCAGAACGAAAAACTAAGTTCAGTGGGTTTGTACAATTACGATGCAAATCTAGATTCTGACGATCGAAAAAATGCCTTTGTACTATCCACCATGATATGGTATTTTATCGAAGGTTTCTACCATAGAAAGGGTGATAAAAATTTCATTTCCAACGATTACTTAATGTATGAAGTACACCTGGGAGGTGATCCGGAATCGATCCGCTTTTATAAAAGTAAGAAATCTGAAAAGTGGTGGATGGAAGTACCTAAAGTTGAGAATGAAGGGGTGTTTAACAGGAGCAGAATGATTGCGTGTAATTATGGAGACTATGAGGAAGCTCAGGCTGGAAATATCCCTGACCGGTGGCTAAATTTTTTCCACAAATCCTGAGACTACCTCTCAGGCATTATTATCCACAGAATAAGATAGACAAGTACTCCAGGAAATGCTGCGCTTAATATCGATAGAACTAAGTAGCCAGCTCTAACAAGTGTAACATCCAATCCCAGGTACTCAGCAAGACCTGAACAAACTCCACCTAAAACTTTGTCTTGGGATCTAAAAAGTCTTTTTGCCATTGCCATAATTCTTTACTTTAAAGTTGTAAATTTTTCTGCTAAAAAGTGAACAAAGCTGACACCAGCTTTCTCAACTTTTCCATTTAAATCACTGGGACTTTCCACTTGCCCTGGAGTTTCCTGCTTCGAAGGAATGACCCCTGCCGTAAAAAGTGAACTCGCATTCAATGTTAGAATGAACGCTAGCACAATACCCAAAATGATGAGCAATGTTCGAGTTCGCGAGATAGGTGTTTTGTTAACTGACACACTGTGTTGATGACAAACTCTGTGCCATAAGTGCGTAATCATCTGATCTTTAGTAAGTTAAATATGATACTATCTGACTTATCGTTCATATCCGAACACTTAGGATTCTGGATTAGAACACTATTCGAAGACAAGGATCTTGTCGCTCGGTACTTTTAAAAAAATCGGATCTCCTATTCTGTGCTCGCACCTTTCTGTTTCAAGAC
>JBDWQX010000270.1:0-22635 GCA_039986395.1 Cyclobacteriaceae bacterium | reverse complement strand
TGCCTTCCATATGGAATGTGGAAGTCACTCATCAAATGAGTAATCAAGATGTTCGCTGATAAGTTTTCTCATCTCATCAACTCCCACCCATTGCCTGTTTTCACCAGAGTTATAGGAAAAATCTTCCTCAACTTTTTTTGCACTAAAAGCTTTTTTGAAGCTATCTAAATCCCAGTTGGGATTTGTTGGAAGAATTACATAATACTTTCCCAGATCGAAGGTGTTAATAGCGTCTGATTTGGTAATCATTTCCTCATGAAGTTTTTCGCCGGGCCGTATTCCAACGTACTTGAGTTTGCAATTTGGCGCAATAGCCTCAGCTACGTCTGTTATTCTGTATGATGGAATCTTGGGAACGAAAAGCTCACCCCCCCATGCGTTTTTAAGAGCATTCATCACCATTTCAACTCCTCCTTCTAATGAGATATTAAATCTTGTCATTCTTGCATCAGTAATTGGCAAAAATCCATCCTTTTTCTTGTTCATAAAGAAGGGTATTACTGATCCGTTTGAACCCATCACGTTTCCGTACCTTACAACTGAGAATTTTATTGGATTCCAGCCCTTGATATTGTTTGCTGCTATAAAAAGTTTGTCAGAGGCCAGCTTTGTTGCTCCATACAAATTAATTGGTGCACATGCCTTATCAGTCGAGAGAGCTACTACTCTCTCAACACCAGTATCCAAACTAGCATTAACAATGTTTTCGGCTCCAAGAATATTCGTTTTGACACACTCCATTGGATTATACTCAGCGATTGGCACATGCTTCATCGCAGCTGCATGGATGACATAGTCAACTTCTTTTAGCGCACGCTTCACTCGATCGAAATCTCGGACGTCTCCAATAAAAAATCTTACCTGAGGATAATCTGACACTGGGAATTCCTGTGCCATTTGAAACTGTTTCTGCTCATCTCTACTAAAAATTATGAGCTTCTTCACATCGGCATGATTTTGTAAGATATACTTAGTAAGTGCCTTGCCAAGAGACCCAGTACCTCCCGTGATCAGGATGGACTTATTCTTCATTTCTTCTTGATTCGTTATAGTAAGAGATTAGGGCTATCAAAGACCCAATAATCAATCCCAAAATTCCAGAAACAAAAACTATTTGCTTCCTTTTTGGTTTGGATTTAGTGTGGGGGATTTTTACTGGTTCTAAAAGTGTAAAAACTGGCATGACATCATTCACCTTTATTTTTGCCTGTTCGCGCTGCTCAGCTAATGTCTTATAAATAGAAAACGCCAAGTTGTATTTAGATTGTAAGATTTCTTCTTGCGCTCTTGCTTTGGCTGTGATCACATTCTTGTTTTGGTCCATAAATTGCGCTAGTTCAAATTGCACCTTTTCAAACTCTTCCTTTTTTTCAAAGTATTGACCATTGATGAAATCTAGATGCTCTTTACTTTTTGAAATTGAGTAGTTGATCATATACTCAGTTAAGTAGTTCCTTGTGAACTCACTTACTCTGGCTGCTACAAGGGGATCTTGCATTTCGACTGTGATCGTAACCAGATTAAGATCCCATTCCACATCCACCAATATCCTTTGAGATAAATTAGAAATCACAGATTGCTCTTTTTGACTTATATACAAAAGCTGATTTTCTATTGGAAAATTGGGAATCGCTTCCTCTGAGTTAGAAGTAAACAAACCAATCACGCGAAATGGAAGCCCAAAGATTTTAGTAACTAAGGCTGTTCTCCTATGTTCATGATGGTATTCATACAACGAAATTTTTTTTCCGACCCGCCGAAAGAAATACTCTTCGTTCATCAGTTGCATCAAAAACGGAGTGCTCTCTACTACGTTGCTAAACAACCTAGGATCAATAGCATTTGTGGCGACATTCCCTAAATCAACTCCAGCAAGCGACGCCAATCCGCTAAGCCCTTTGACCCCACTTCCTTCGTTATTTGATTCAGAAATCAATATGGTTTCTGTTTCATACTCGTCCGGTGAAGTCAAGGAAATCACAAGTCCCATTAACAAGAAAACAACAGTTGACTTAGTCACAAGCAATCTTTTCGACCAGACTGTGCTTATCAACCGGATTAGATTGATCTCATACTCATTAGAATCAGAATTTAATGCCATAGTGGTTATTTGTGACAGTTTTGGGGAAACTATCAATTACTTCTGCCATTACAGCCATTGATAATACACTTCCTTCATACTGTTTCTTTTCATCTATTTGCTTGATTCATCTTATCCAACGCCTATTGTCTTATTTGTGTAATTACCAAAAGTAGTGTTGCAAGAGACGATGTTATAGCAAGCACTTGCTGAACATTCAAAGGGGTTTTCTCTCTAGTTCGTCGAGGAACAATAATTTCAGCCCCTGGTTCTATATTTGGATAATTTCTAAAGAAAAGAAAGTTCCTGGTGCGTTGTGCATTCCCGTTCGCATAGATTACGTAGGACTTGCCAATTTTAGCATCATCTGCAAATCCGCCGGCTTTCGAAATGGTTCGCTTGAAATTCATTCCAGGTTCGTAGCGAATTGTGTTTGGATATAGCACATTTCCTCTCACCCTTACCGTTTGCAGTTCTTTAGGAACACTAAGCACATCGCCCTCTTCTAAAATCAAATCGAACTTCGACCCAGGAGACTTCAAAGATTCCACCAAATTTATTCCAATACTCTCCAACTCACCCAGCTGATTGATTTCACTATCAACATCCCTTTTTTGAAGCTCCTTGAGCCTACCAGATCTGTATTTATCTGCCTCAAGCTCATATTTTACCTCCGTACTGTCCGTGAGTACTGGTAGGAAAAACTCTGTTCTTCTTAAAATAGTAGCTCCATTTGAATACGCAAATTCAGTCAATCCTCCAGCCCGTTCTACCAAGTCTGAAATTTTATCTTCTCTAGTTTCCAAAGCATAGTATCCTGGATAAAGTACTTCACCTTCAATTTTCACTAACTTCTGTTCTTGAAAAAATGAAGATCTCTTAATCAAGACCACGTCAAAAGGCATTAATTCAAAAGTGGAGGCCGACTCCGATAGAATTAGATCCTTATCAATTTCAAAAGTGAATATTTCAGCAGATCTTCCAATTTCTTTTTGATCATAGCTGACCTGTCGTGCGACTTCAACGATAGACTTATTTGCTGATTCCTTAAAACCGCCTGAGATGTTGATTAAATCTTCAACGGTCATCTGGTCCAAATAGGGATAGGTCCCAGGATTTCCAACTTCACCATCTATTTTCACAATCAATTCTCTTCTCAAATCAAAAATTGAGGGTATAACCACCCTGTCCTCCCTTTGCAAAAGTATATCTTGGGAACCATTAATCACCTCGTTCAGGTTAAAAGCAATATTCTTGAGGGTTAAGTCCTCCTTTTGTCTAAAAATATTACCTCTCCCTTTAAATGCATCTTCTCTTAATCCATCAGCATTTTTCAATAGATCAGACAGCATCAACCCTTGAGTAAGCTCATAATTTCCTGGCCGCATAATTGCACCGCTCACATTTACACGATTTTCGAATCGATCAATTATTACACCAACATTTATAGAGTCTCCATTGAAAAGAACACTTTGGTCGAATTCCATATTTTTAATTGTAGCTATGGATTTCATCTTGCCATTTTTCCGTTCAATCGTGATAGTCTCCTGATAGGCGTCTCCCTCAAAACCTCCTGCAAAGGAGACTAATTCTTCAAAAGTTTCTCCCTCCAATAATTCATACTTAGCGGGATTCTTTACAGCCCCTGAAAGACTTACTCGATTGATAAAGGGATCAACCACTATTTGGTCTCCATCCTGCAAAACGATGTTTGAATCATTCGAGGAATCGAAGAGGTACTTATAAACATCAAAAACATTAATCTCCTCGCCATCTCTAACTAGCCTTATTTTTCTTAAAGATCCTTTCTCCGTAGGTCCGCCAGATAAGTAAAGTGCGTTGAAAACACTAGAAAAAGAGTTTAGTGAATATGTTCCTGGGCGCTGAACTTGGCCAATTATATTAACTTTTATCGTACGTATATTTCCAACGGTGATTTGAGCAAAAGTATTTGGATTTCGTCCACTTAGGCCAGAATAGATATTTGTAAGTTTCTTGAAAATTTTTGATCGTGCCACCTCGACACTGATACCAGCAACTCTAATGGGACCTACTCCCTGAATGATGATCTGACCGTCGGGAGAAATTTCCTCTTGATACGTGATTTCAGAAGCTCCATAGATATCAATAATTAGTTCATCGCCAGCTCCTAAAATATAATTCTTTGGAGTGGGTATGTTGAGTGTTCCTTGAAAACTGGCCTCACTATTATCCAATCCAAACATATCCAATCCAAATACTCTAAATTCATCTTTCCCTCTCTTAAGCAAGTCTGATATTGTCAGATCGTTAACATCTACCAAAAGTGGGCCAAGTGGATCAGCTCTCAGTCGGCTGTTTTTTGAATCCAGAGCCTCTTGCACCCCACTTGCAGAGTTGGGGTCCAACTGCAAAATTCTTGATCTAAGTTTAGAGATTTCGGACTCAGACATACCTCTTTGTCTTGCAAGTACTTCCATTTGGGTTTGAGATAACCCTGAAGACTGTGCTCTTTGAATGAACGCCTGAACTTGTTCATCTGAGAGTGCATCGACTTGCAAACTTTGCAAATCAATACTGTTGATGTCCTGACCGTTCAGAAAACAGACAAACAAAAATGCAATTCCAGCACAAAAAACTCTAATGAATCTAGACATCTAGGATTTCAAATTTTAAGAGGGCAAAACTATAAAGTATGGGTTTAATAACACCTCTTTGTTGTAAAAGAGTGGAGTTTTCTCGTCTTCTAATGTTACACAACCCCCAGCCTCTGTAACGATGATATGTGCTGCTGCAGTATCCCATTCCATGGTAGGCCCAAAACGCGGATAGAGGTCTGCTTCTCCTGAAGCTACTAATAGAAATTTCAATGAGCTGCCTTTGGATACAATTTGCGGTTTCTCCAATTTCTTTAGGTACTCTTCCGTTTCTAAGCTCATATGAGAGCGAGAAGCCACAACTTTAAGGCCCCGCTTGGCTAAATTTTTTCTAGATGTCTCCAAAGTGGAAACCACACCTTTTTCCTCAACGAACGCTCCTCGTTTGTCTGTGGCCCAATACAGCTTGTCAAGAACGGGGGGGTACACAACGCCAAGGATTGATTCATTTCTATGAATCAGAGCGATATTAACAGTAAATTCTCCGTTCTTTTTAATGAATTCTTTAGTTCCATCTAAAGGGTCGACCATCCAAAAGTACTCCCACTTCGAACGCTCTGCGTAGGGAATGTCCCTCCCTTCTTCACTCAATATTGGAATCTTAGTCTCATCCAGAAATGACACTATGGTGTTGTGAGCGGCTTTGTCCGCACGTGTTAGGGGAGAATCATCCGATTTTGCCTCGATCGAGAAATCTCCCGACTGGTAGATTTTTAGGATTTCTTTGCCTGCAGCAAGTGCTGCTGTTTTGGCTACTTGGAGTAAATCGTCTAGATCGCTGTTAGAACCCACCCCTAACCCCTCCGAGGAGGGGAATTCATTAGTGTTTAGTTGTACATTAGGACCATCTGTTGCTAAATCCTCAATCAACGTAGAGTTCAATCCCCTCTTACGAGGGGTAGGTGTTTTTTCGATATTATTCTCTATCCAGATTTCTAGCGTTCGGATAACATTATTAATATTCTTCTTCACCTCTAAATCATCAAACCTTAAAAAGTGAACCCCAAGATTTTCAAGTCTACCTTGGCGCTTGACATCTGCCTTGTACATCTCTTCATTGTCATGACTATCTCCATCAATTTCGATAGCAAGTTTTAGATCTTTACAGTAGAAGTCCACAATGAATTCGTCAATTGGTTTTTGTCTATCAAAATCATACCTCTTGATCTTCTTTTGTTTTAGTTCATCCCAAAGGAGCACTTCCGACAAAGTCATATTTTGACGAAATTTTTTGGCTAGTGCTTTTAGTTTTGGATTGTATGGGATTACTTCTTGTTTCATTTATTTACTAAATCATCATGAACCCTCCCTTAGCCCCTCCAAGGAGGGGAATTTGCGCTGTGAATATTTGTGCAACTGCCTCATTGATTTACCATTTTTTGAACATCAATTTACGAAGTGCCTACACGACATCATATGATCATTCCAGCTGCCACCGTTTCATTTGTCCCTTCATCTACCAAAATGATGCTGCCGGTGTTTCGGTTTTTACGATAGGAGTCGACTAAAAGTGGTTTTGTGGTTCTTAGCTGCACTCTGCAAATATCATTGGCAGTAATGTTCTTGTCTTCTTCATTTCTGTGCAATGTATTCACATCAAGCTTGTAGCGAATTTCCTTTATCATCGTCTTTGCATCACTGGTCGTGTGACGAATGACATATTTAGTTCTAGGCTGTGGTCCCTTTAAATTTAACCAACAAAGCATTGCATCAATATCCTGTCTCGGTTCCGGTTGGTTATTGGTTCTAACCATCATATCTCCACGGCTAACATCTATATCATCCTCCAGAGTCAGGGTGACAGACATGGGAGCAAACGCCTCATCAATCGATCCATCAAATGTGTCAATTGATTTAATTCTAGATGAGAATCCCGAAGGTAAAACTGTTATTTCATCTCCCGGTTTAAATACGCCACCAGCAATTCTTCCAGCATATCCTCTATAATCATGATACTGATCCGTTTGAGGTCTTATGACCGTTTGTACAGGAAATCTGCAGTCGATATGATTGTGATCACTTCCAATATGGATATTCTCCAATGTGTAGAGAAGTGTAGAACCTTCGAACCAATCCATATTTTCACTCCTATTAACTACATTATCACCCTTCAGTGCACTAATAGGAATGAATTGAACATCTTTAACATCAAGTTTGGACGCAAAATTTTCAAAATCTTCTTTGATTGACTCATAGATTTCTTCTTTGTAGTCAACCAAATCCATTTTGTTTATGCAAACTACCAGATGCGGAATTTGTAGCAGTGAGGCAATGATTGAATGCCTACATGTCTGCTCGATAACTCCTTTTCGTGCGTCAATCAAAATCAACGCAACATTGGCTGTAGACGCACCTGTAACCATATTCCTAGTGTATTGGATGTGACCAGGTGTATCCGCTATGATGAACTTCCTTTTTGGCGTAGCAAAATACCTGTAAGCAACATCAATGGTAATGCCTTGTTCTCTTTCATCCTTTAACCCATCGGTTAACAAGGCTAAATCAACATCGGATTTACCTTTCCTTTCGCTAGTCTGCTTGACCTGCTCCAATTGGTCTTCAAAGATCGACTTGGAATCAAAGAGCAATCTACCTATCAGCGTGCTCTTGCCATCGTCCACACTGCCTGCGGTACTGAAACGTAAGAGTTCCATGTCTAAGTAGGAGTTAGGCTTTGGGTTTTTGGTTTTTGGTATTGCCATCAATGAAAATTTTTGACCGATTTAATGAACGAATTGATTTTGGATTGCAACCGATAGACTTCTAAAATTAGTTCCTCAGCTTCTTCTCTTTTCAGAAATCCTAGTTCTAATGAGATGGAAAGCTGGGTTTCCAATTCAAATGAAGAGCCAATTGCAATCTCTAAAAATCGTATAAACTCCTTGTTCGAATTTCGGCTGCATCCCTCTGAGATGTTGGAAGGAACTGAAATGGCAGCCCTTCGCATCTGTGAAGTCAGTCCGTAAACTTCTTCTCTTGGAAATTTCTTTGTTTTCTGATAGGTCCCAACTGCAATTGATCTGCTTAAGGTCCAGATTTCTAAATCTCTAAAATTTCTCATCTCCCAAAAACCAAATTCCTAATACCAAACACCACTAGAAGTATCCTTCCTTCTTTCTGTCTTCCATTGAAGTCTCCGAGCGCTTGTCGTCTGCTCGGTTTCCTCGCTCAGTATTTCGCGCAGCTGCAACTTCCTTTACAATCTTCTCTAATGTATCCGCATCTGATTCATCGCCCCCTGTGATTGTAATGTCTCCCAGGGTCCTGAATCGCAGTCTTTTGTTTTCGATTTTCTCATCTTCGCCAACTTGAACAAAGTCTGATACAGGA
Source organism: Cyclobacteriaceae bacterium (assembly GCA_039986395.1). GTDB lineage: Bacteria > Bacteroidota > Bacteroidia > Cytophagales > Cyclobacteriaceae > Ekhidna. Next base: position 14,589 of record JBDWQX010000270.1, on the reverse strand, counting down.
AGCCACGTATTGTTTCGCCAAATGACATCGCGTTGGTGCGCAAAATACAAGTTGGGTATGTCAATCTTTTCAGCAAGGATGTATTGCCAGACGTCCATCTCCGTCCAGTTGCTCAATGGAAAGACTCTGAAATGTTCTCCAAAATGATGTTTCCCGTTGAAAATATTCCAGAGCTCAGGTCTTTGGTTCTTTGGGTCCCACTGTCCAAATTCGTCTCTATGTGAAAAAAAGCGTTCTTTCGCTCTGGCTTTCTCCTCGTCTCTTCTTGCACCACCGATGCACGCATCAAATTGGTTCTCTTCAATGGTATCTAGAAGGGTCACCGTTTGCAGTACGTTTCTACTAGCGTTTTTCCCCTTTTCCTCTGTCACTTTCCCTTGATCAATTGTCTGCTGAACGGATCCTACGATAAGTCTAGCCCCGAGTTCTTCTACCAGATTATCACGAAAAGTCATTGTTTCCGGGAAGTTATGGCCCGTGTCAATATGGACCAATGGAAAAGGGAGTACCGCGGGGTGGAAAGCCTTTCTTGCCAAGTGCGTTACCACAATAGAGTCTTTTCCTCCTGAAAAGAGAATCGCAGGGTTCTGGAACTGCGCAAAAACTTCTCTCAAGATGAAGATTGACTCAGCTTCAAGTTCTTTTAGATGTGTTAGATTATAGTTTTTCATTTTTAACCCACCCCTAACCCCTCCAAGGAGGGGAATGGAGCATTCATTTCTTTATTATGCTCTTATTTTTGGTTCAATCACTTCAATTAACTCCTGCAAACAAATTTCAATTGAGTTCTCTGCTGTATTGATTCTAATATCAGGATTTGTTGGGGCTTCGAACGGAGAGTCTATTCCTGTAAAACTCTTAATCTTACCAGCTCTGGCTTTCTTATACAATCCCTTTACATCTCGCTTCTCACAGACCTCCAAAGGACAGTCTACATGAACCTCAAAGAAATTATCTCCACCAACAAGCTCTCGGGCAAAATCTCTGTCCTTTTTGAACGGCGAAATAAAAGCCGTCAATACAATAACTCCAGCATCCAGAAATAGTTTAGATACTTCAGCAATACGTCTAATGTTTTCTGATCGATCAGTATCACTAAAAGTAAGATCGTTATTTAGTCCCACCCGAATATTGTCTCCATCAAGAATGTACGTATTATATCCTTTGTTGAAGAAATGCACTTCAAGGCTACTAGCTAATGATGACTTTCCTGATCCAGATAGACCAGTGAACCACAAAAGTTTGGGAACATAGTTGTTCCTCTTAACACGATCGTTTTGCTTCAAAACGTGATCGTAGGGAATCACATTTTCACTATAATCTTCCATCCACTAGTTCTTTGTTCAACGTGCTCTTTACATCAAAAATCACTGAGGTGTTTCTCCTCAATTCTTTCCAATCAAGATTCACAAAGTCATCATGCGCAACCGCGTGAATTATAGCATCGTATGTTCCTGAATAGTTCTTGATCATCCTGATACCATACTCAGATTCAACTTCCTCATCATTGGCATTTGGGTCAAATACCTCAACGCTTAGGTTGTAGGACACGAGTTCCTTATAAATATCGACTACTCTTGTGTTCCGGGTATCAGGGCAGTTTTCCTTAAAAGTAAAACCAAGAATCAAGACTTTGGAAGCATTACTAAACCGCTCTTTTTGAGCTAGGAGTTTTATTACTCTTTGGGCAACGTATTGTCCCATTAAATCATTTATTTTCCTTCCAGAAAGAATGACCTGAGGATGGTGTCCTACTGATTCGGCCTTTTGTGTCAAATAGTAAGGGTCAACCCCAATACAATGTCCTCCAACAAGGCCTGGTCTAAAATTTAGAAAGTTCCATTTGGTTCCAGCAGCTTCCAAGACCTCAGATGTATCGATATCTAGTTTATTAAAAATTACAGATAGCTCATTAACGAACGCGATATTAATATCTCGTTGAGAATTTTCGATCACTTTCGCTGCCTCTGCCACCTTGATGGATGAAGCTCTATGTGTGCCTGCAGTGATAAATGTTTGGTAGTAATTATCTATGATCTCCGTCGCCTCCTTAGAGCTTCCACTTGTCACCTTAAGAATACTGTGAATCCTATGTTCTTTGTCCCCGGGGTTAATTCGCTCTGGAGAATAACCACAAAAAAAATCTACGTTAAATTTCAGGCCACTTTCTTCTTCCAAAATAGGCATGCAGACCTCCTCTGTGCACCCTGGAAAGACAGTTGATTCGTAAACAACTATGTCGCCCTTTTTCAAAATTGATCCAACGCTTTTAGAAGCATTTTTTAATGGAACTAGATCTGGGTTTTTATTCTCATCAACTGGTGTTGGGACCGTAACTACATAAAAATTGCAGTTTGCAAGATCTTCGGCTTGCGAGGTAAAAGTCAAATTTTTAGTCGCTAGTAGCTCTTCTGATGTGACCTCAAGCGTTCGATCGATGCCCTGATTGAGTTCCAGTATTCTTGATGAGTTGATGTCCAACCCAATAGTCTTGTGAAACTCCCCGCTTGCAACTGCCAATGGTAACCCCACATAACCCAACACGATGATTCCAACTTTGTATTCCACTGATCAACTATTTTAGGCGAGCAAAAATAGAGGAAAATTAACCCACCCCCAACCCCTCCAAGGAGGGGAGTTGTCTCGGTTTATAAGTCGTCACAAACTCCGAAATGCTGACTTGAACTGCTTATGCAATTAGCCAAAAAAAGAGATCAATAGCTAAGGACCTTTTTTTGGAAATATTCAAGTGTAGGTTTGAGACCTTCTGACCTTGAATATTTTGGCGTCCAGTCCAGTATTTTCTTTGCCAGGGTAATGTCTGGCTTCCGTTGCTTTGGATCGTCCATTGGAAGGTCTTTGTAGATGATTTTTGATTTACTGTTTGTAATTCGAATAATTTCTTCTCCAAATTCCTTGACAGTAATTTCCTCCGTATTGCCAATGTTCACAGGCTGGGCGTAATCGCTATGTAGCAATCGATATATCCCTTCAACCAAATCATCTACGTAAGTAAAAGATCTTGTTTGGGAGCCATCTCCAAACGCAGTCAAATCTTCGCCATTCAGTGCCTGCGCTATGAATGTGGGCAAAACTCGGCCGTCATCCAGTCTCATTCTTGGACCGAAGGTGTTAAATATCCTGACGATTCTAGTCTCCAATCCATGAAACGTGTGGTATGCCATTGTGATGGCTTCCTGAAAACGCTTCGCCTCATCGTAAACGCCCCGGGGTCCCACAGGATTTACGTTCCCCCAGTAATCTTCGGGTTGTGGGTGCACAAGTGGGTCTCCGTATACCTCAGAAGTGGAGGCAATTAGCATCCTTGCATTCTTATCTTTTGCCAAACCAAGGCAATTAAGTGTTCCCAACGATCCCACTTTCATGGTCTGAATGGGCATCTTAAGATAGTCGATCGGACTTGCAGGAGATGCAAAATGAAGAATATAATCGAGATCGCCTGCAACATGCACATATTTCGACACATCGTGATGAGCAAATTCGAAATCAGGATGACCCATTAGGTGATCAATGTTCTCAATGTCTCCTGTAATCAGATTGTCCATAGCCACGACTTTGTGACCTTCATTTATGAATCTGTCACATAAATGAGATCCCAAGAAACCTGCACCACCCGTTATTAAAACTTTCCTTTTTGCCATAAATTCTCACCCACCCCTAACCCCTCCGAGGAGGAGAATTCGTCAGTGGAGTCACAAGTTAAATTCGTATTCTTTTAATGATGGAAGTTTTTTGTCTTTTTCCGAAAGTATGATTTCTTCATCCGACATTCCCCAGCTAATGTTCAAATTGGGGTCATTATAAATGATCCCAGTGTCATGATCTTTCGAGTATAACTCGTCCACTTGATACATGAGTTTTGCACTCTCCGTTAAGACCAGAAATCCGTGAGCCATTCCATTTGGAATGAAAAAGTGCTTCTTATTTTCTGCTGAGAGCCTAACTAGAGCGAATTGCCCATACGTAGCAGACTTTTCTCTAAGATCAACAGCCACATCCAATACTTCACCTTCTATGCAAGAAACCAACTTAGCTTGTGCTTTTGGTGGTTTTTGAAAGTGCAGCCCTCTTAGTACCCCCAGAGAAGACCGTGACTGATTGATCTGCTTCACAGAAAAATCAAATCCAGTTAAGTTCTTGAACTTCTCCGTATTGAAACCTTCATAAAAGTACCCTCGCTCGTCTTCGAAAACGTCCGGCTCAAGAATCCAGCAATCTTCTAAGTTGGTTTTCTCAGCTTTCATTATTTACTACATTTTTTAGATATATGCCGTATCCACTTTTTTCGAGAGGTTTCGCCAATCTTCCTAACTGATCAGCATCTATGAAATTCATTTTATATGCAACTTCTTCAATACATCCAACCTTTAATCCCTGTCGTTCTTCTAGTACCTGTACAAAATTTCCAGCTTGCATAAGAGACGAAAAAGTCCCAGTATCCAACCAGGCGGTCCCACGATCAAATACTTCCACACTTAATTTACCCGCTTTTAGGTATTGATTGTTCACTTCAGTAATCTCAAGTTCGCCACGCGCACTTGGTTCAATATTTTTGGCTATTTCAACAACATGATTGTCGTAGAAATAAAGCCCAGGTACTGCATAGTTAGACTTTGGACTTTCAGGCTTTTCCTCAATGGAAACCGCAATATGGTTATTGTCAAACTCAACAACACCATACCTCTCTGGATCATTGACGTGATATGCAAATACAATTCCCCCTTCAGGGTTAGTACATGCTTGTATCTTTTTTGAAAGCCCTGAGGCATAAAAAATATTATCTCCTAATATTAATGAAACGGTTTCCCCACCAATAAAACTCTCACCAATTATAAAGGCTTCTGCTAAACCATTTGGCTCTTTCTGTACAGCGTAGGAAAACCCACATCCCAGTTCAGATCCGTCCCCAAGCAAAGCCTGAAAAACGGGTAAGTCCCTTGGGGTGCTTATAATGAGCACTTCGCTTATCCCTGCCAACATTAAGGTAGATAAGGGGTAGTAAATCATCGGCTTATCATAAACCGGTAAGATTTGCTTGCTTACGGCCTGGGTTAAAGGGTGCAATCTTGTACCAGAGCCTCCTGCTAGTATGATGCCTTTCATGTAAGTGGGTTTTGGCTCTTGGCCTTTGGCTCTTGGCAAAAACAGTCGGACTGCCAAATCAGAAATAACAATACTCTTATCTGCATTTAATTATCGGTTTTATAATGTTCATCGTAGTATTTACGGTACTCTCCAGATGTGACATCCTGCAACCACTCCTGATTATTCAAGTACCAATCAACGGTTTTATCTAAACCCTCTTCGAATTGCAACGAGGGCCTCCAGCCCAGCTCTTTCTCAAGTTTAGCTGCATCTATAGCATATCTCAAGTCATGTCCAGCTCTATCTGTAACAAAGGTGATTAACTCTCTGGATGTTCCCGCTGCATTTCCTAGCTTATCATCCATGATGTCACATAGCAAATGAACGAGATCGATGTTCTTCCATTCATTAAATCCTCCTATGTTGTACGTCTCACCAAGTTTACCCTTGAGATAAATAAGTTCTATAGCCCGAGCATGATCCTCAACATACAACCAATCTCTAATATTTTCACCTTTCCCATAGACCGGTAGTGGCTTTCTGTTCCTAATGTTATTTATTATAAGCGGAATTAGCTTCTCAGGGAAATGATTTGGTCCATAATTGTTTGAGCAATTGGAAATAACAAAGGGGAAATCATAGGTATTGCCGTATGCTCTGACAAAATGATCAGAGGATGCTTTTGAAGCGGAATACGGTGACTTTGGATCGTATGAAGTTTCTTCGGTGAAAAACCCGGTGTCACCCAATGAACCGTACACTTCATCTGTAGACACATGATAGAATTTCTTTCCTTCTTTATCACTCCATGAGTTTTTTGCTGCGTCAAGCAGACTCATCGTGCCTATAACATTGGTCTGCACAAACTCAAACGGATTTGTGATAGACCTGTCCACGTGAGACTCTGCGGCAAGGTGAATGACTCCTTCGAAATCATGAGTTTCGAATAATCCTATAACAAAAGCAAGATCGCAGATATCTCCTTTTACAAATTGATAATTTGCGTCATTTTCGACATCCCTAAGATTCTCAAGGTTCCCAGCGTAGGTCAATTTGTCAAGATTGACAACCTTAAATTCCGTGTTTTTTACGAACCTTCGAACTACATGTGAGCCAATAAAGCCTGCACCACCAGTTATTAATATTTTACTTTCCATAGTAGTCCCGATACCAGTCAACGAACTTCTTCACTCCTGATTGCACTGAGGTCTTCGGTTGATAATTGATAGCATTTTTAAGTGCACTCCCGTCTGCGTATGTTTCTGGGACATCTCCAATCTGAATTGGCATTAAATTAACTTGAGCCTTTTTTCCCAACTCACTCTCGATTGCCGAAATAAAATCCATTAGCTCAACTGGACTATTATTCCCAATATTAAATAAACTATAGGGTGCAAAGCTTGTAGCAGAATCTGGATTGTTCGAATCCCAGTTCGTCACGCCTTTGGGAATATGGTCTAACAATCTGAAAATTCCTTCGACGATATCACCCACAAATGTGAAGTCCCTTTTCATATTTCCGTTGTTGTAAACGTCAATTACTTCATCATTTAAAATCGCTTTTGTAAAAAGAAAAAGAGCCATATCTGGCCTGCCCCATGGGCCATAAACTGTAAAAAACCTAAGTCCCGTCACTGGAAGTCCAAAACTAGAGGCGTAGGTATGAGCCATTAACTCATTTGATTTTTTAGTTGCTGCATATAATGAAAGCGGGTGATCAACTGTCTGATTCACTCCAAATGGCATCGCTGTATTTGCTCCGTAAACAGAACTTGATGAAGCATAGATTAAATGACCAACTTTGTAATGTCGGCAAACCTCTAGAATGTTCAAAAAAGAAGTGATGTTTGAATCAAGGTACGCATGGGGATTGGTCAGCGAATACCTTACTCCTGCCTGAGCAGCCAAATTGATTACACGAGTGATAGTGTGGTTTTCAAAAATATTTTTTAGACTCTCATAACCTACCAAATCTTGTCTATAAAAAGTGTATGACTCTGACTCTAGTAACTTATTGTTCCTTGCCTCCTTGAGAGAAACATCATAGTAGTCATTAAGACTATCAACCCCAACGACCTCAAAACCCTCAGCCAGTAGACGTTTCGCAACGTGGAACCCAATAAAACCAGCTGTCCCAGTAATCAATATAGAAGATGTCTTTTCCAATGTTCAAATTTTATGCAATGCTAAAGTTTTTGCACCTGTGAAGCAAAACAAACGCCTCTTTCCAGTATGATCTGAGGTTTCAATCCTACCTTTGTACAACGTGCAAAAAGTCGTTCAACTCATAAAAAAAGACTTCACCGTAGACTGGAGACAACAAAATCCTATCGCTGGTACTTTGCTTTACCTCGCCTCAACAATTTTCACCTCCTACATGGCTTTCAAAGGCTTTCTAAGCTTTGAGGTATGGAACGCACTTTTTTGGATTATTCTTCTTTTTACAGCGATTACAGCCATCTCAAAAAGTTTCATTCAAGAGGAGCGAAGGTCTTTATACTATTTTTTCTTGATGAGGCCTCGAGATTTGATCAACTCCAAACTGATCTATTCATTTATCTATCTATTAGCAATTGCATTCCTGTCGTTGATAATTTTCACAGTATTGTTCGGCAATCCAATTCTTAATTATCAATTATTCATTCTTAATTTGATTTTAGGCTGCCTTGGTCTCTCCTCAGCTTTTACGATGATATCCGCGATCTCCTTCAAGACTAGCAATCGATCAGTGATGATGGCTGTCTTGGGATTCCCAATAATCATCCCCGTGCTACTTTTATCCATTGGGAACTCTGCACAAATTTTGGACGGATACATTTGGTCGCAAATTCAAGGGAATATGCTCACGCTCGTCTCCGTTGATGTGATTATCATTGCACTCACTTTTGTCCTATTTCCTTTTATCTGGCGCTCTTGATGGGGTATTTATTAAAAACAAGTTGGTGGAAATGGTTGTGCGTGGGACTCCTGGCGTACACCGTGATAGGTGGGCTTCTATTGCCAGTTCCAAAACTTCCTATACTTAACGAAACTATTCGAGTTCTTCATTTCCATGTACCTATGTGGTTTGGGATGATTTTGGTTTTTACAGGCTCCGTTGTTTCCGCTATTAAGTATCTAAAGTCAAACAACAGGACGCAAGATATCTACAGCTCACAGCTTGCCAACATGGGGATTACGTTTGGTGTTTTGGGAATTGTGACAGGAATGGTTTGGGCAAAATACACTTGGGGAGAGGTCTGGAGCAACGACCCGAAGCAAAATGCCTCTGCAATTTCGCTCCTTATATATCTGGCTTATTTCGTCTTACGAAATTCCATCAAAGACGAACAACAGCGAAACAAGATATCAGCTGTCTACAACATTTTCGCATTCTTCTTGATGATTCCCCTGCTATTCATCTTGCCAAGGATGGCGGACAGTTTACATCCGGGGAATGGGGGTAATCCTGGGTTTAATGCATATGACTTAGATAGTAATCTTAGAATGGTGTTCTACACTGCGGTTCTAGGGTGGGCACTACTAGGGTATTGGATCGCCTCAGTTAATATTCGGTTATCGATTGCACAACAAAAAATAGCCGACTAAGTCGGTATAGACATTTATGAAAACTCAGACCAGCATAATTTCAAGATTGATTACAAAACCATCAATGCTGCTTCTAATGCTAGCCTTTTCTTTTTCTACTTCTGCACAGGTAGAAATGGCTGACAATTTTAGAGGAGAAGGAAAAATATACGTGGTAATCGTAATTATCTTGTTGATACTTTCTGGGTTTTTCTACTTACTGTTTAAGCTAGACAAAAAGTCTAAGCGGTTGGAAAAGGAGATCACCCAAAGCCGCAAGGAGGAATAGAGATGCAAAAAAGTCACGCAAAGGTGCAAAGACGCAAAGAAACCTAGATCACCACCACCATAGTCACTCTAAAACTTTACCAAGTTATTATGAGTGAGAATGAACTATCAAAAATTATTGTAAATGCATGTTTCCAGATACATTCCAAGCTAGGTCCTGGTTTGTTCGAATCAGTCTATGAAGAAATTCTGAATTATGAACTTTTGAATCAAGGTCTTGAAGTGGAACGGCAAAAAGTGATTCCTGTCTACTGGAACAAGATCAAAATGGATCAAGGGTTTAGATCTGACTTAATTATCAACGGCAAAGTTCTAATCGAAATTAAATCCGTAGAGCATGTGATCAAAGTTCATCAGAAACAGGTTCAGACCTATTTGAAATTGACCGGAATAAAGCTAGGATTACTAATAAATTTCAATGAACCATTAATCAAGAATGGAATTCAAAGAATTGTGAACGGTCTCTGAGTTTCTTCCAGGAAATTCTCAAAATTCTTTGCCGCTTTGCGTGAATCTTGAACGATCTTTGCTTGAGCTTTATGAAAACAAAATACATAGCATCCATCGTTGTCATTGCCATCGCCATCGTTATCATCATGACCATGGCGGGGGATGCCAGCTCATACGTAACTTTTGGTGAGGCCAAGGAACTTTCAACAGGTGGATTCAAAAAGAGCATACATGTAGTTGGTGAGTTGCCTCGATCTTCTGGTGGGGACATTGTCGGAATTGAGGAGAGTCCTGACAAATTGTCTTTCAAGTTTCAAATGGTCGATGAAAATGGATTTAAGCAGCTGGTTTTCCATGCGAATCCAATACCAACGGACTTTGCAAAATCAGAGCAGGTGGTAATCATAGGTGCATACAATGGAGAAAATTTCATCGCAGAAAAAATCTTGCTGAAGTGTCCTTCTAAGTACCAGGAAGAACCAGACTTAAGTGCAGGAATATAACCCTCTACCACAGTGATACACTACTTCGAAGGGCAGCTAGGGCATGTCTTCATCATTTTAACATTTGTCACAAGTATTCTCGCTTCCTGGGCATTTTTCAAAGGTCGCAATCAGGATCAGAGTTGGTCTTCTTTTGGGAGCAAGGTTTTCTATGTCCATGCTTTTGCAGTTATTGGAATCGTCGGAACGCTTTTCTATCTGATCAATAATCACTATTTCGAATACCACTACGTTTATAGTCACACCTCGTCTTTACTTCCGGTCCACTACCAAATATCAAGTTTCTGGGAAGGTCAAGAAGGTTCCTTTCTTTTGTGGATGTTCTGGAATGCTGTTCTGGGAATCGTCCTGATGAACACAAACAAGTTTTGGAAGGCTCCAGTAATGCTCATCATGAGTCTAACGCAAGTATTTCTCGCATCAATGATTCTTGGTGTGGTCGTCTTCAACGTTAAAATAGGCAGCTCTCCTTTTCTGCTTCTAAGAGAGGTTCTTGATGCTCCAATTTTCAAAACAGATCCCAACTTCATTCCCGAAGACGGAAACGGGCTGAACCCACTTCTTCAGAACTATTGGATGGTCATTCACCCACCTACCTTGTTTCTGGGTTTTGCCACCACTGTAATCCCTTTTGCCTATTGCATCGGTGGTCTAATCATTGGTAAAACCAAAGAGTGGATACGACCTGCCTTGCCTTGGGCACAATTCTCAGCACTAGTCCTTGGCGTTGGAATCTTAATGGGAGCTTACTGGGCGTATGAGACGCTTAATTTTGGAGGATACTGGAATTGGGACCCCGTGGAAAATGCCATCTATGTACCGTGGCTGGTACTCATAGCAACAATCCATGTAATGATCGCTTACAAAAAAAGTGGATCTGCGCTGAAATTATCTATGATTCTTGCTGTTGCTAGTTTTATTCTGGTCCTGTACGCCACGTTTTTGACCAGAAGTGGAATTCTCGGTAATTCGTCCGTGCATTCGTTCACGGACTTAGGCTTATCTGGTCAGCTGCTCATTTATCTTTTAGCTTTCTTGTTTTTATCCATTTATTTGATTGTCAAAAGATGGAAGGACGTTCCATCCACCAAGCAAGAAGTATCGACCTACTCACGGGAGTTTTGGATATTCATGGGTGCTGCAGTACTGTGTTTTATGGCCTTTCAGGTTCTGGCTGGAACTTCCATTCCAGTATACAACGCAATTGCCGACTCGCTGGGATTCAATCTTAATATGGCCCCTGCCACTGACACATACAAAGCGTATTCGTTGCCACAACTTATATTGTCCGTATTCCTAGCCATTTTCTCTGGTACAGGTCAATTTTTCTGGTGGAAGAAGATGGATAAAAAGAAATTAAAAGAAGCACTCACGTTCCCATTTTTGATTTCTCTTGGTATCTCCGCGCTAATAATCGTACTTGGAAAAATTTCAGAACCTGCGTACCTGGTTCTATTGATTGCGACGGTCTACTCTATTGTGGCAAATACCACGATTTTAATTTCGATCGCAAAATCAAATTTCAAGCTAGCTGGTGGATCCATCGCTCATATCGGAATTGCTCTGATGCTTATAGGCATCCTCTTCTCCTCGGGATACTCAAAAATCCTGTCAACTAACTACACCTCAATGGTGTGGGGTCGGGAATTCCCTGATGAGGTTAACCAAGACAATTTGCTGTTATTTATTAATGAACCGAGGCAGATGAAGGAATACTCCATGATTTACAAGGGGATCAGGAAATTAACAAAGGAAGAAGGGATGGTCGATCAAAACCTTTTGACAGAAACCTTCAATCCGCTTCAAGTAGTTCGAGCTAGTACAAGCGACACACTAACACTGGTAGGTGCTGAAAATAGCTACTTCGAAATTGAGTACCACACAGAGATAGGGAAGCAGTTTACGTTATTTCCACGGGTTCAGATCAATGAGACTATGAACATGATTGTCCAATCTCCGGACATTCACCGGACGATTGGAGCCGACATGTATACGCATGTCAGGACTTTCCCCAAGCCAACGGAAGAAGAAGATTGGAGCGAACCAAAAGAGACCAAAGTAACCATCGGCTCTACCTTCTTTATCAACGATTATGTGGCGACCTTGGAAAAACTTGAACCAACCAGTTTTGTAAATGGTGTCCGAATTGGTGAAAACGATGTAGCGGTTAAAGCAGTAATCAAGGTACAAGGAGAGTACAAGGACTATTTGACCGAACCTACTTTTATCATAAAAGACAGGGAATTTGTTGGAAGAGTTGATGATCACGTCAACGATTTGGCTTTTATGATTTCCATTCAAAATATTCTCCCACAGGAAAACGCAGTAGTACTTACAACTCGTACCACACAGAAAGATTGGATCATTCTAGAGGCTGTTAAAAAACCGTGGATCAATTTACTCTGGATAGGCACTTTCCTTCTTGTTGTAGGTTTTGTTGTTGCCATTAGCCGTCGGTACTCAGAGTTCATAAAAATGCGAGACAAGGGCGTAGAAGCCTGACATTCAAGCTATTTTTACTCTATGAGTAAGGTAGCAATCATTGGGAATGGAAATATTGGCTATCATTTTTTTGATAGAATTTCCAAAAAGCATGAGGCAACACTCTTTTCAAGGAACCCAGAATCGAAGGAAATAAAAGCAGTTGAGGATTTTAAACCTGGCGATTTTGAATACGCTCTTTTGTGCATTCCGGATGATTTTATCGAAGGTGTTTCAAATGCTCTTGAAAAATCTGATTGTACGATAATCCACACCTCAGGGTCCAGACCAATTTCTGATTTGGATCGACACGAAAGCAGGGGAGTTGTCTATCCCCTTCAAACATTCACGAAAGAGAAATCAATTGACTTTTCGTCCTTCCCAATTCTAATCGAGGGAACCGACCAATCTGAAAAATCTATTTTCAGTTTTATCCGAAGTTTTAGTACCGATGTACGATTAATGAATTCTGAGAATCGAGCAAAACTTCACTTGGCTGCTGTTTTCGCCTGTAATTTCACTAATCACATGTATCATATTTCTGAGGAAATACTCTCTCCCATCGGAGCATCCCTAAAAGATTTGAAGCACTTGGCAAGTGAAACATTAGACAATGCAGTGGAATTGTCACCGAAAAAGTCTCAGACAGGCCCAGCCAAGAGAGACGACGAAGAAACAATGGCCAAGCATCTCCGAATGATCGACAACAGAGATTGGCAAGAAATCTACGAACTTATATCGCAGGACATTCGTAAATCTCAGGGATGAGTATTAGACTAAGAGATGTAATTGGATTCTTTATTGCCAGTAGAATACCCAATCTCTTAATCATCTCCTATACCCAATTCGCTACAGCCAAATACCTAATGGGTATGAGTTCTCGGAACGTATTAGACGTTAATTTTTTGTTACTTCTGCTGAGTACTGGGATGATAGGAGCTGGCGGTTACATCATCAATGATTATTTCGATCAGAAAATTGATATGATAAATCGCCCACATCAGGTGGTTGTTGGTACCGATTTGCGGCGAAGACTGGCAATAGTTGCCCATGTTTCCCTTTCGCTTGGTGGGATAGTCTTAGGTTTCTTAGTTGATCCAATGATTGGTGCTATTCATATTTTCTCTGCAGGTGCTCTTTTTACGTACAGTGGTGGAATCAGGAGAGTGTTACTTCTAAGTACTCTAACAGTCTCATTCTTGACCATTTTAACCATCCTTTTGGTAATGGTCTTTTATCGAGAAATGAACATTTTGGCATTGATTTATGCATTGTTTGGCTGCGCAGTTGTTTTTATCAGAGAAACATTAAAAGATATTATCAGTTCTAAAGGCGAGCAGGCATTTGGCATTCAGTCTGTCCCGATCGTCTGGGGGCTAAGAGGGGCGAAATTGGTTATTTACCTGGTTTGTATGGCAGGAATTTCTTTGCTTACTGTCTACCTACTATCTGTTCCTAATTGGACAGTTCGACTATTTTTTGGGGTCCTACTACCCTTTATGCTGTGGTTCATCTACACATTAGCTCGAGCACACCAACTTCAGGATTTTAAAAAACTCAAAATGTTTATCGATGTGATAATTATTGGTGGCTTGGTGAGTATGAGTCTAGTTTAGAACAGATTCAGGATGCTGGTAACGGTGAATTCACCCACCTTGTAGACAACCACTCCACCTAAGATCAGACTGAACAAAATCTTGATCGAGGTAGCAACCATAAAGCCCAGAAAAGATCCAAAACCAGACTTAAATGCTGACCTAATGTGATTCCCACCATAAAGGTCACCGATAATCGCTCCCAACAACGGGCCGATGATTATTCCAAAGGGAATAGGCAGGACTAGGCCTGCTACAATTCCAATCATCCCTCCAATGACGCCTGCTTTTGTGCCTCCAAATTTCTTTGTGGCAGCAATCGGTAGCGCATAATCCGCAACCGTTACAATCAACGCCAAGACGCCCCAAATTACAAAAGAGGTGGTGCTGAAGGTGGTGTCCGCCGAAATGTAATGGGCTGTAACTAGGGAAGCGTAAGACAACAATGGCCCAGGAAGGGGCGGAAGCACTGAAAAAATGACTCCGCTAGCCAATAGAAGGATCGACGATATTATTAAAATTGCTTCCATTAAAAATCTTTGAATATTCCTGCCCTTATGTCTGGCCACTCATCGCGGAGAATACTATAAATAACCGAA
>JBDWQX010000269.1:0-9380 GCA_039986395.1 Cyclobacteriaceae bacterium | reverse complement strand
CTGTTCGTGCAAAGACCTTCCAATCAATGTGTCTGGTGCTTTCGCCTTGGTTGTACAATTTGTGCTCAGCAAATTCCACGGAAAAACCATGGTAGGGAGACTTGTGAAGTCCAGTGATAAATCCGTCCACCAACTGCTTAGCAATTAGCCCTAGGTTATCGAATTGGTTGATTTCAGAGAGCTTTAAATTCATATCAGGTACAATGTTGCTATACTAACTGATTTTTGCAGATAAAAGATATAAAGACTTATATTTAGCCCTTGAATTTTTGAAATATTAAGACACCTAACAACAAACTTTAAGAAAACGTGGAAGAGAATAACGACCCAGGGAGAGACGAAATCTATTCGGAGAGAGTAAAAGCTGGAAAGCGAACCTATTTTTTTGATGTGAAGGCGACCCGATCCAACGACTATTATTTGACAATCACTGAAAGTAAGAGGAAACCAAAAGACGATGGATTTTTCTATGAGAAACATAAAATATTCCTTTACAAAGAAGATTTCAACAAATTCGTGACAGCATTAAATACAACGGTAGATCATGTGAAGAATGAGTTAATGCCTGAGATTGACTTTTCACAGTTTGATAAAGACAACGAGCAAGTGGCTGATGCAGGTGCAAGCGTCTCCGAAGCGGATTCAGACCTTAAGTGGGATTGAATTTTATTTAAAAATTAAAATGAAAGGCTCTTGATTCCAAGGGCCTTTTTTATTTCTATTTTTGCGCCTTAAAATCTAGAGCATGGGACTACAATGTGGCATTGTCGGACTACCTAACGTTGGTAAGTCCACATTATTTAACGCTTTGTCAAACGCAAAGGCGGAAGCAGCAAACTTTCCTTTTTGCACGATCGAGCCAAACGTGGGCGTAATCACTGTTCCTGATGAGCGCCTGGACGTCCTCAAGGAGTTAGTCAACCCGCAAAAAGTGATTCCAACAGTAATGGAGTTTGTTGACATTGCAGGATTGGTGAAAGGGGCAAGCAAAGGAGAGGGGTTGGGCAATCAATTTTTGGCAAATATCAGAGAAGTGGATGCGATCATCCACGTAATTAGATGCTTCGAGGATGAAAATATTGTTCATGTAGCAGGGAAGGTAAACCCCGCCGAAGACAAGGAAGTAATTGATACGGAACTTCAATTGAAAGATTTGGAGTCTGTCGAGAAGAGAATCCAACGTGTTGAAAAAATTGCTAAATCGGGCGATAAGGATGCAAAAGCAGAATTTGATGTTCTGGCTGCCTTCAAAGTGCACTTAGAGAGTGGTCAAAATGCGAGAGCACTTAAAATGGAAAAGGAGCAGCGTATTTGGATCAAGGAGCTTCAATTGCTAACTGATAAGCCTATCATTTATGTTGCGAATGTTGATGAAGAATCTGTTATAACAGGAAATGAATGGAGCAAAGCCTTAGAGCAAAATACAGCCGATGAGGACACACAGGTGATTCTTGTTTCCGCAGCAATAGAGGCTCAGATTGCAGAATTTGACGATGCAGAGGAGAAAGAAATGTTTCTAGAAGAGTATGGGTTGAAAGAGTCAGGACTCAATCGTTTAATCAAAGCGTCCTATGAATTACTGGATCTGGTGACTTATTTCACAGCTGGGGAGCAAGAAGTACGAGCATGGACAATTAAAAGAGGATGGAAGGCTCCCCAAGCAGCAAGCGTAATCCACACAGATTTTGAAAAAGGGTTTATCAAAGCAGAGGTTATCAAATTGGAATCCTATCAGGAATTTAAAACGGAAGCGGGATGCCGTGAAGCTGGAAAACTAGCGATAGAAGGAAAAGAGTATTTGGTGCAGGATGGAGATATCATGCATTTCAGATTTAACGTCTAGTTAGCTCGAGAATTAAACTTTTTGTAGCCAATTAACTCATCATTTACATTCCCTGGTTTTCGGTAGTAGACCAAAATTTCGTACTCGTTTTCTGTCTGAAAGTGAGTCCTCTCCACAACGTACGGCTCTACATCTACAGCATCAACCAAGTACTGATAATCGTAATAACCCTGTTTTAGACGCATAGAGGTGCTATAGATCCCGCTTGACTTATCGTAGCGCATGATATTATCATCAGCTAAGTTCCAGTTGTTGAATCGTCCGATTACATAAACCTTTCCATTGTACTCATCAGATTTTAAGTAGAAATTGACATTAGCGTAGTCCGCATTTAGTGAAACGTCACCCGGATCATTATTTTGAAGAATAAAATTTCCATTTACGTCACGTAAGTTTTGTGTGTAAACTAGCTCCCTTTGCTGATCCAAACCTAATTGTGCTTGGATTGAGCCATTTGGAAGTCTAGAGATGTTGCGCACATTCCTTCCAGTAACACTTAGTGTTCTAAGGTCGAAAAATCTAAACTCATTCCAACCAGGAAAATTGTTTTCAAGTGTAAGGAGCCTGAATTCCATGTAGTTGTCATTTGGACGAATAATGGAGGGCCTTAGGTTTTTTCTAGCATCTTGCCATCTATGGTTTTGAAGTAAAACGATCGAGAGGTCTTGTGTAGGGTTATTTGCTTGAATATTACCATAATTCACACTAAAGTCTATTTGATGATTTTCATCCCTCTTTGAAACGGTTGTACTCAGTCTCACTTGCTGTTCTATGACAGCTTGATTTTTCACCACCAGAAACTTCCGGTTAAACAAGATATCGTTTGGATTTCCTCGTCTGTGCACCGAGAGAATGAAATTGCCAGAAATTGAAGGTTTTGGTACTTGAAATCGGTAGTTGATATAACTAGGATTTGTGTTAAGAGAGAAGTCATACTCTGTAATTCTGAACGTGTTGATGTCGTCCAGAAATTCCATGTCACGAAGGATCGACTTTGTCCAATCTTTGTTGCAGTGATAGATTTTGACAGCTAAGTATTCGAATTTCTCAGTTATCAAATCAAATTGAAGTGTCAGAAACTGATTACCATTTAATTCAACCACAGGGTTTTCGAGTAGTGCTGGCTCTCCATTTTCTGAGGGCGTTAATTGCGTTGCGCCTACTATTTCCTCGTACTCATGATTGTCAAAAATGATTTTTTTCTCTACAGAGGTTGACTGAGATGGAATAGGCTCACATCGGGTAAATAGAATTAGAATTGTTAGAATAGTTAGGTTCTTCATAGATTTGAGTAGCGACTTGAAAAGTAAGTATTACAACTAATAATATTTGACTAGGGTCTAATTAAATACCAATTGAATGTCATTTAGCGATGAAAAGCTCATAAAAGGGTGTCAAAAGGGAAAACGAGAGTTTCAGCAAGCACTGTACGATAAGTACTGTGATGGAATGTACCTCGTTGCTCTTAGGTATTCTAAAATGCAGCAGGAAGCTGAAGATGTTCTTCAGGAGGCTTTCTTGAAGGTTTTTAAAAATATTAAGACTTTCAGAAATGATTCTTCATTGGCATATTGGATTAAAAGAATAGTTGTGAATACCGCACTTAATCATCAGCGTAGCAAGCTTTACCTCTACCCCATGGTAGATGTGACCGATCTTACCCACAGATCTGTTGATGAAACAGCAATTTCTAACCTTTCGTATGAAGAGCTTCTAGAATTAATTCAGAAATTACCCTCTGGCTGCCAGGTAATCTTTAATCTATTCGCGTTGGAAGGCTATAAGCATAGCGAAATAGCAGAATTACTTCAGATAAGCGAAGGAACCTCTAAATCTCAGTACTCACGAGCTAAATCTATTTTATCCCAAAGTATTTTGGGACAGAAACAAAGAAGATATGGATCAGGAGAGTTTTGAGTCGTTGATAAAATCCAAAATGGATGAAGGGGGGATTAGACCTCCGAAGAGCGTGTGGACTGGTATCTCAGGCTCTTTGAGTGACTCAGCTATTATTTCCCTTCAGTCTGCGCACAACCGTTACAGATGGGTAGCTGTTGCAGCAGTGTTTATCGCTGTCTTCTCCTTTGCTTTAAATGTGGATATCGGCACCCAACAAAACGGTCCAGCAACTCCTACAAGTTTCAATGCTTTACTACCCACAGGTAATGATCATTTTAGATTTTTTGAGGTAAGTAGTAATCCTACGGAGCCTGTAGAGGACTATCATTCTTGGTCCAATATTCTCTTTGTAAGAGAAAGTACCAACGATTTAACTCCGGCACTCCCAATTGCGGAAGTGAATGATAAGGATAAAATTGAGCCCGTTTCTTACGAATTAACTCAAGTTGCGAAAATTTTGCCGCCTGTTGATCATGCGGAAGTTTCTGATGCCTATGTAAGCCCCTACTATGTAGCACAAGTTAGAAGTGGAGCGCACAAAAAAGGAAAACAAGAAAGAATATTTTGGGCTGGACTGGAGGCTGGAGCTGGAAGTTTTAACCCTTCATTTTCTGGAACAGAGGCGATTGGTAGCGATGTGGACTTCGGTGCTTTGGCTAGTAATCTCGGCCAGGAAGAATTTGTAAATCCAACATCTACAGCTACGCAAAATGGAATGAATGAAGGGGTAGCCACATCATTGGGAATTGACTTTGGTGTCAAAGTAGGTAAACGCTGGTCTGTGGAAAGTGGCATTCAATACACTAGCGTTCAAAATCAAGCCAATGCTTCAGTCAATATTGTTGATGCGTATTCTATTCTAACAAGTGAAGTCGCTGGGGGAGAGGGCGAAGGTGGAACTACAACTGTAAGAACTAAGCAAGTAGAAGAAAACTTTGATCAGAGCTTGAATCTTGAGAATAGCATGAGTTTTACCTCAATTCCAATCAAAGCTGGCTACTCGCTTATTGATAGCAAATTAAGTCTTAGACTAAACGCAGGGCTTTCGGCAAACTATTTCTTAACAAGCCGTTTAACCGATCCCTCTGGCCAAATTCAAGCCTCAGACCAGTCCGAGGCGTACAATGTATGGTCTTTTGACGGCCTCACAGGATTTGAATTTGGTTACAACATATCCAATAACTTCAATTTAACCCTTGAGCCAAATTACCGTCAATCTATTACACCATTAAGGGAGAGCTTAAATACTCGATCAGGATTCATGATCCAAACTGGATTGAGATACACCATAAAGTAGCCTCCTATCCGCTTTTTGTACCACAACTAACATATCCGGTAACCTTCTTACTGAAGTGAAGTATTACATGTAAATGCAACTATATTTCTAGTTATACCGTCTTTATCAGAACTAACTCCAAAACCATGCACAAAAGAGGACTAGCCTTTGGCCTATTGTTCCTTCTGTTTTTCTGCGTTTTTTCTCAAGGGGAAAAAGAACCAACCAAAAGCTATACCACGGCAAAGTTGGAGAGTCAAATTGTGATCGACGGGAAGTTAGACGATGAAGCTTGGGGTCAGGTAGAGTGGGGAGGTGACTTTATTGGACGAGAACCAGAGTACAAAGTCGCTCCCTCAGAAGAGACTCAATTCAAAATTCTGTATGATGAGAAATTTCTGTACGTAGGTGTCAGGGCCTTTGATTCAGAGCCTGAGAAAATTGTTAAGAGAATGTCCAGAAGGGACGGATTTGATGGAGATTGGGTAGAAATAAATATAGATAGTTACTTTGATAAGAGAACAGCATTCTCCTTTAGTGCCTCTGTCTCAGGGGTTAAAGGAGACGAGTACATATCTAACAATGGAAACAACTGGGATTCTACTTGGGATCCTATTTGGTACCTCAAAACCAGCATCGATGATAAAGGATGGATTGCAGAATTCAAGATTCCACTTTCACAGTTAAGGTTCGCGGATAAAGAAAATCACACTTGGGGAATTCAGTTGACTAGACGATTTTTTCGGAAGGAAGAACGATCCGTATGGCAACCGATTAGCCCTACGGATGCTGGGTGGGTCTACCGTTTTGGAGAGCTAAATGGTATCAAAGGCATAAAACCTCAAAAACAATTAGAAATTCAACCATATGTACTTGCGAAAGCCGAGAAGTATCCAAAAGAGGAGGATAACCCATTTCGTGACACAGGTAGAGGTTTCGATGGTAACATTGGACTCGATGCTAAGATTGGAATCACGTCCGATATCACACTAGATTTGACTGTAAATCCAGATTTTGGGCAAGTAGAGGCGGACCCTTCCCGAGTCAATTTATCCGCATTCCGTCTGTTTTTCCGGGAACAACGACCTTTCTTTTTAGAAGGAAACAATGTGCTGACATTCCCGACCAGCGGGGGTCAAAACAATTTATTCTATTCCAGAAGAATTGGGGGTCGTCCGCAGGGATCTCTAGGAGATGATGTTGATTACTCGAATTCTCCAAATCAAACAAGAATACTGGGTGCTGCAAAAATCACAGGAAAAAACTCCAAGGGGTTTTCTTGGGGTCTTCTTGAGTCGATAACCAATAGGGAGAAAGCTGACGTTGCCTACACAGATGGATCAAGAGGTGAGGAGGTTGTTGCTCCATTCGTGAACTTTCTGGTAGCGCGTGCACAGCAAGACATTAATGAAGGCAAAACCGTAGTCGGAGCGATGCTGACCAACGTCAATAGAATTGATAATAATGTGAACGGACTGGACTTAGTGCATGACAATGCGCAAAGTGGGGGGGTTGATATTGATCATAATTTCAAGGATAGGAAATACGGTATGACCTTCAAGTATATGTTTAGTCGAGTGGAGGGTACAGAAGGAGCCATTTATGAAACACAGACAGCTTCTGAGCGGTATTTTCAGCGTCCAAATAATAATCATAAAAATGTAGACTCTACACTCACATCGTTGGTCGGGAGTGCTGCTACATTTTCATTTGGTAAGAGAAGTGGAAATTGGAGATGGAGCTTGGGCTCAAATTATAAGTCACCGGAATTTGTACTGAATGATATTGGATTTTTACGACAGACTGATGATATAAACACTTGGGGTTGGACTCAGTACAGAGTGACAAAGCCAACTAACTTGTTTAGATCCCAGCGTTACAATATGTACATGGAGCAAAACATGGACTTTGGTGGTGTGACCACGAATTCTGGTGGAAATATGAATGTGAATTTAGAATTTGCTAATTATTGGGGTTTTGGAACTGGGGTTTTCATTGGTGGCTCACGCGTCTCCAATGCGGATTTGCGAGGTGGTCCATCCATAACTTATCCAGGTAGGGTGAATCTATGGTACTGGATTGGAACAAACAGTCAGAAAAAAGTTCGCGCTTCATTCAACAACTGGTTTAATTGGGGTAATGAAGATTTCTCGAAGAGTTTAGGAATAAATTTTAATCTAACAGTTAGACCTACGGATGCTCTAAGGCTTTCCCTGTCGCCAAACATAAATTGGAGTAGAAATGATTTGCAATACATTGATCAGGTAGACTTCAATGCGGAAACTCAGTACCTGATGGGACGTGTGGAACAGCAGACCTATAGCATGTCAATGAGGGCAAACTATAACATTACGCCAAATCTCACCTTGGAATTTTGGGGACAGCCCTTTATTGCCTCGGGAGAATATTCTGACTTTAAAAAGGTTCACCTGGCGAATTCCGAGAATTATGACGACAGATTTCGACTCTTTGACAACACGGAAGTTGTGTTCAATGAAGATGATGCAGTTTATGAGGTTTTTGAGACTGGGGGAGCATCTGCAGATTATGAGTTTTCCAATCCCGATTTCAACATTGTCCAATTCAGATCAAATTTTGTAATGCGATGGGAGTATGTACCTGGATCAACACTGTTCTTGGTATGGTCAAATAACGGATCCTTCTCTGATACTTTGGAAGATAATAGCTTCAGAGAGCTTAGTTCTCAGCTTGGAAATCTTGAAACCACCAATACTTTTCTGGTTAAGTATACCTACCGATTTATCCTGTAATTTAATTTGATCTTCGTGCTAACTTTAGGGCAAAGTCTTAAAAGTTAATGTCTAAAGTAGTAATTATTGGCGCTGGTGGTGTTGGAAGAGTGACCACGTTTAAATGCGCCCAAAATTCCGAGATATTTAGTGAGATTGTTCTTGCTTCCCGTACAAAGTCAAGATGTGATGAAATTGCTACATCTGTCAAGCAAGACCTTGGTATCAGTATTCAAACCGATCAAGTGGATGCAGATCATGTAGATCAGGTAGTCGAGCTGTTTCGAAAACATACCCCCGTGTTGGTGATCAATGTTGCATTGCCTTATCAGGACTTAATGATTATGGATGCTTGCCTTGAATGCGGAGTTCACTACCTTGATACGGCGAACTATGAACCCCCAGAGGAGGCGAAGTTCGAGTATAAATGGCAATGGGATTACCAGGAACGATTTGAGAAAGCCAACCTGTTGGCAGTGCTTGGCTGTGGGTTTGACCCAGGTGTTACCAGTATTTTTACTGCCAGAGCTGCTAAGCACCATTTCGATGAAATTCACTATTTGGATATAGTGGATTGCAACGCAGGTGATCACGGAAAAGCTTTTGCTACCAATTTTAACCCAGAGATAAATATTCGAGAGGTTACGCAAAAAGGAAAATACTGGGAGAATGGGGAGTGGGTATATACGGAACCTCATGAGATTTCTAAGATGCTCAACTATCCAGATATTGGACCAAAGAAATCGTACTTGATTTATCATGAAGAGTTGGAGTCTTTAGTTAAGAATTATCCTTCGATCAAACGTGCACGATTCTGGATGACTTTCGGCGATGAGTATTTGACGCACCTTCGAGTGATCCAAAATATTGGAATGGCCGGAATTGAACCTATCAATTATGAAGGGAAAGAAATTGTGCCTTTGCAATTTTTGAAGGCTGTCCTTCCAGATCCGGGGGGGCTGGGTGAAAATTACGAAGGACAGACGTCCATAGGATGCCGCGTCAGAGGACTCAAAGACGGAGAAGAGAAGACTCATTACATTTGGAACAATTGCAGTCATGAAGGTGCTTATAAGGAAACTGGGACACAGGGTGTGTCTTTTACCACAGGTGTGCCTGCAATGACTGGAGCTTTTATGATGCTGACTGAGAAATGGAGTGGTAAAGGAGTCTTTAATGTGGAACAGTTTGATCCAGATCCTTTCCTTGAGAAATTGGCAGCCTCAGGGCTTCCCTGGCATGAAGAATCAAATGTAGAATTAGAAATGGACTGACACAGAATGAGTTTAGATATTAATCAAGTTCCAGAGTATTACCGAACGTATGTGAGATTTATTAAAGATGAGAGTGTCACTGATGCATTGCAGTATAGTGCGAAGGATTTCAATTATCTACTGAATACGTTTTCTAATGAAAAAGCGGAACATAGATATGCCGAAGGAAAATGGAGTGTTAAGGATCTGGTTCAGCATGTAATTGACTCAGAAAGAGTTTTTGCCTACAGAGCGCTTCGATTTGCGCGAAACGACGCAACTCAGTTGGAAGGATTCGAGCAAGATGACTATGCTGCTCACGCAGATTCGGATTCGAGAGACATAAAGGAACTGATGAG
>JBDWQX010000268.1:0-8476 GCA_039986395.1 Cyclobacteriaceae bacterium | reverse complement strand
ATACTTTGTGATCGAGCGGCGAAATGAAGGTGAAACAATGGTCACCGTTCACAAAAGAAAAAAGGACGGGGAGATAGAGCAGATGATTTATCAGCGTCTTTTCAAGAGCAACGAAACCAAAGAGATCCGACTTTATGGAAGAGATGGAGAAGATATTTTTGAGTTCAAAGGAGACTTCAAGTCAAAGACAAAGATTCGAATTATTGGTGGTACTGATAAAGATCGAATCATTGGAGGAGATTCTAAATTGAAAAATGTCCTGGTTTATGACAGGAAGAAAAGCACGGAGTTCGAAGGAAACAGCAAGGGAATCTCTCGATTGAGTGAAGATCCATCAATCAATAGCTATGATCGGAGGGGGTTTAAGTACGATATTTTGATGCCGCTCGCTTCGATACAGTTCACCCCAGATGACGGTATTTTCTTTGGCGGAGGTTTTATCTATACAAAGCATGCCTGGAGAAAGATTCCATATGCCTCTAGGCACACAGTGCTGGCAAACTTCTCTGCAGATACAGAGTCATTCAATTTTAAATACACTGGGTCATTTACAGATGTGATTGGAAAATGGTCATTTGATCCCAAGATTGTTGTTCAGAAGCCATTTTTCGTAAACAATTTTTTTGGCATTGGCAACGAAACTAAGTTTCTTGAAAACCAATTTGTAAGCCCTGATGATGATGACATCGACTACTACAGAGTCAAAACTGACCGGATAGAAGCGGATCTTGATTTGACCCGAAAACTAGGAGGAAAGGGGCAGTTTTATATAGGTGTGGGGTACAGAAGTATTGAGGTGGAAGAAACACCAAACAGATTCATTTCCGATGTAGGCCTGGACGGTGAAGACTTTGACGCAAATAAATTCTTTAAGCTTCGTTCGGGAATATCTGTGGATGCCAGAGATAGTAAGGTGCTCCCAACAGGTGGCACTACAGCCAGGGCTGATATTGAATACTTTGATGCAATTGAGGATTTTTCCAAAGGATTTACCCGGTTAAGTGCAGAGTGGGCATTTTACTTCTCCGTAAGACTTCCTTCAAGGCTTGTTTTTGGAAACAGAGTAGGAGTAGCACACAATATTGGTGACACCGAGTTTTTCAATGCGAATACGTTAGGAGGGCTAAGCAACTTAAGGGGTTATCGGAGAACCCGCTTTTACGGAGATACCTTCTTCTATCACAATTTCGATCTAAGGTTGAAATTATTTTCATTCAGGAGCTACATCTTCCCAGGGCAGTTCGGAATTCTTGGGTTTCACGACGTTGGCAGAGTCTGGGTAGACGGAGAAAATTCAAACAATTGGCATACCGGAAAAGGTGGAGGTATTTGGGTGTCTCCATTGAACTCAGCGGTCTTAAGCCTGAACTATGGCTTTGGCGAGGATGAAAACCTGATTGTGCTGAATCTGGGGTTTTTCTTTTAGTGAACCAACCGTTCTCAATTTGGTGAGTGCAAACCTATTCTGTTCCCCTCTGTGTCAAGGAATAGGGCAAAGTAGCCGTTCTCCGCATCAATAAGTGTTTTGGGAACAATGACCTGCCCTCCATTTATTTCAACTCTATCCAGAGTAGGCTGAAGATTATCGCCTCCATTTAGATAAATAATTACACCATCCGATGATGGATTGTAACCTTCTCCTTTTATAATAACCCCTGAAACCGCTTGTCCATCGCTTGGGAATAAACCCATCTGTGTCCCTTGCATATCGATTTCTGAAATTTCAATTCCTAAAATAGATTGATAAAATTTGACTGCTCTTGAAAATTCCGTCGCTGGTATTTCAAAAATGGATATCATACTTTTCATGTTTTCTGTAGTTGACTTTGCTGATTCGACTTCCTGAGTCTGAGAATTTGAGTTTCCCTGAGAAGTACAAGCCACTAAACCCACTGCAAGAATTGTTGTGGCACTCAGTATTATTAATTTCATTTTTTCTTCTTTTTAAATTGCTGGTACATAGTTACGACACGGTGAAAAATAGGAATTGTAAAATTGCGACACCTAGTCTTTGGAGTAGAAAAGTGAAGAGAGAATCATTTTATCATCCTTCAAGTAGTCTTTCGGACTGATGCCAGTAAACTCCTTAAAATCCTTAATAAAGTGCGCCTGGTCATAGTAATCACTTTCATAGGCAATTTTTGTCAAGCTGTCAGATTGCCGAAGTAGCATCATTTTTAGTGCGGTCTGTAGCCTGACGATTTTACCCAGCTGCTTAGGGCTAATACCTACCTGCTTTATGAATTTTCTTTCCAGACTCCTTCTTCTTGACAGATCGTCTTTCAGAATAGAATTGATTGCTACGCTGCCTTTTGTCATAAAGAGGCTATCAATTGTGGATTTCACTATTTGATCAATTGTGGATTTCTCAGTCAATTTGCTCAGAAGAAAATTCTCCACGATTTTTATTCTTTCTTCGGTACCAGCTGCATGAATTATTTTTTGTTGCAAGTCATTTGCAGGTTTTTCTCCAAAAATGAGGGCAGCCGGTGTGTCCTTATCTGCTAACTCTTTAACGGCTGTTTTGGTGAAATTGGCAAAACCATAGGGGTAGAAACGAACCGCAAAAGTATTGACGTATCCCGTGGGTTGAATGAATGATGGTTTGGTGATCTGACCCATTACCATGGCACGTGGTTGTAAGACAAATTCATCATCTGAAGTAAATCTCTTGATGTCATCTCCAAGTATGAAAGCCATTTCGATGCAGCCGTCAGGTATTATTCGTTGCTTCTCGTCCGCCATTTCAGCAGGAACTTCCAAAGTCCAATGACATTTAACAATAGCTTCAAGATCAGAAGTAGGTTTAAATGTTTGGTAGTTCATCTGTATGGTGAGGGAGCTTAGGACAGAGCAAGTGCTAGAAAAACGCTGATGTGGGATATACTGGATTCGAACCAGTGACCCCTGCCCTGTCAAGGCAGTGCTCTAAACCAACTGAGCTAATATCCCAAGAATTTTCAAAATTAAGCATTCAGATCAGGAGTTCACAAATAATTCAACCTTCTACATTGTGACCTTTGTGAGTTACTTCGTGTCGCTGTTGTAAAGCAAAAAAGCCGAGAGTACTCCCGGCTTTAACACTTTTGAACTTTTATTCAAATCAATCCACCACTTCGCCTGTGAAATACAAATACGTGTATTCTTCAGACTCAGATGTTTTGATGCGAATATTCTTTTTGAATGCACCCATTTTTCCAGACTTAAAATTGGCGGTAATTGAAGCAGTTGCGCCAGCCTTGATTTCCTGCTCAGGATATTGAACATTCGTGCATCCACAGGAACCTTTTGCCTCAAGGATAGTGATCGATTGGCTGCTTGTGTTTGTGAACTCAAAGCTTAGATCTTTGCTTTCATTGACACTTACTTCGCCAAGTTCCATCGTCGTGGACTTCCATTTTAATGGAGAAATTCCGGCTGCCACAGCTACTGCGACACCGAGAAATAGAATAGAAACTGTTTTTTTCATATTAATAATTTTATGAGTCAAATGTTGGTGTTAGCACAGCCACTTTGTGTTAATGGGTTACTAATGATTGTTAACGACATGTTAAACATTCTGGGACCTGGTTTATTAAGTTCTATTTTTGGAAAATGAAAAGTTCGAATATTCGAATTTTGGTTGTTCTGGCGATAATAACGCTCATCGGCATTGTAAGCACTCAGATCTATTGGGTGAACAGAGCTATTGATCAACAGGATCAGGTTTTTAGCCATAACGTGCAAGTTGCCCTTAGAAATGTGGTTGAGTCGCTCTGCGAAGCAAATGGAAAAGAAATTCCAACGGGAAATCCGATAGAGCAAGTTTCCGGTAATTATTTTATTGTCAGAACAAACGATCGAATTGATCTTAAAACGCTGGAGTATCTTATCACTGCTGAGGTGCAGGAACGGTCCATCACGGATGATTTTGAATACGGAGTCTATGATTGCCAGAACGATCAGATGGTCTATGCTGATAATGTCAATCTCGTATCTGTTGAGCATAAAGACTTCTTTCCAGAGTTGAAGGAGGAGGAGTATTATTTTGGGGTGTACTTCCCTAGCAAATCGAAAACCATTATTGGAGGCCTTGATCTTTGGAAGTTTACGACTGGTCTCACCATCGTAGTCCTACTTTTTTTCGGATACGGGCTATTCCTGATTTTTAAGCAAAAGCGCCTCAGCGAAATCCAAAAAGATTTTATCAATAATGTAACGCATGAACTCAAAACACCTCTGGCTACATTATCATTGGCCACAGGCACTTTGGAAGAAAGATTCCCTAAGGAAGGGAGTAAATACATCGAGATTATTAATCAAGAAACCCAGCGACTCGAGCATCATGTTGAGAAAATTTTAAAGGGAGCGATGTTGGATGATAAATCGGAAATTCAGACCGAACGGATTCAATTGGACGAATTTCTCAATACACTGATCGATCGATGCAAACAGCAGTATCAACGAAACATGATCGAATGGCATCTGGAATGTGATGCAGCGCAAATTTCAACAGATACCAACCTGCTCGACAATATTCTGAGTAACCTGATTGATAATGCCATAAAGTACGGGGGGGCAAAGATTGAGGTGGTTGTAAAAACGATCAGGAATTCCATCGAAATTTCGGTGCGAGATAATGGAATTGGAATTGCTGATGATCAGCAGAAGCGAATATTCAACAAGTTTTATAGAATTCCAGAAAGCAAAGATCAACATAATGTGAAAGGATTTGGACTAGGCCTTTACATAGTCAAGAAATCGATACAGAAACTGAAGGGGAAACTGGACTTAGAGTCCGTGGTGGGCGAAGGCAGCAAATTCACAATTACACTTCCAAATGGCTAAAATATTACTTGCAGAAGACGATGAAAATTTGGGATTCATGGTCCAGGATAACCTTGAGTCAATGGAACACCAGGTGACTTGGGCAAAGAACGGGGAGGAAGCTCTGGCACGGTTCGACGAAGCACCTCACGAGATTTGTCTCGTAGATGTGATGATGCCAAAAATGGATGGATTCGTTCTTGCAGAGAAAATCAGATCATTGGATGAATTTGTCCCCATCATCTTTCTGACTGCTAAGTCGTTGGAAGAAGACAGGCTTCGGGGCTTCGAGATTGGAGGGGATGATTACGTCACGAAACCTTTTTCCATAAAAGAGTTAGGACATAGAATTCAGGTTTTTCTGAGACGTTCAGTTGACGTTCTGGATTCAGCTCCGCAAGTCATAGAGTTTGGTAACTCGTCCTATGACGCGATAAACATTTGCTATAAGAGTGGTGAACAAGCCTTTCCATTGACGCAGATGGAAGGCCAGCTATTGCGAATGCTCCTAAACAGGAAGGGAGTACTTGTCAAGAGAGAAGATATACTTGAGGAGATATGGGGAGAAAATGACTATTTCAAAGGACGTAGCCTAGACGTTTTCATTACCAGACTTAGAAAGTATTTGAAGGCTGACCAGGCTGTGGAAATCAAAAATCATCATGGCGTTGGATTTAGTTTAGTTGTACATAATTAGTATCATTGAGTTAAACCGTAGCTCATTGGGATTTCACGATAGTCCATTATTCGTACTCACCGTACTCTTTTTTAATATTTTCCTAGCCATATATCTTGAAAGGACCACACGGCTTAAACATATTGGCGCTGCCCTTCTGGCAATAATCATTACCGCTGTAACAGCTAACATTGGGCTGATCCCTTCGGCATCGAACCCATCGATCGTATATGATCACATTTTCACCTACATCGCCCCAGCATCAATTTTTCTTCTTCTCTTGGGCGTGAATCTTAAAGATCTCAAAGTGGCAGGCAGGCCGATGTTGGTTTTGTTTTTGCTCGGCTCACTAGGGACATGCGCAGGCGTCTTAGTAGCTAGTAAACTAATAGGTAGTGAATTTGGACCTTTGGCATCACCAATCGCTGGGATGATCACAGGTACTTATACAGGAGGAAGCTTGAATTTTAATGCAATTGCCATCCACTATAACATGATGGAGGAAGGAGTGTTGTATACCTCGATAGTTGCGGTTGATAACATTTTAAGTGCCGCATGGATGGCAGTGACAATTGCAATGCCACTGGTGCTAAACAAACTGGTGAAACGAAAAAGAACCGTTCAGACAACTACTTCCTTGAACGACGAATACGAATCATCAAATCTATCCATCTATTCAATGTCCATTCTAATTTTTGTCACATGTGCTGTTATGGTGTTTTCAAATTGGATTGCGGATTTAAGCTCAGTCCCTTCCATCCTAATTGTAACAACGATAGCACTAGGTCTTGCACAACTCAAATTCTTCCAGGGACTCAAAGAATCGAAAATTCTGGGCCTCTTTTCAATCTATCTTTTTCTTTCGGTAGTGGGAGCTTTTTGCGAGTTATCAGCTCTGTCGGGAGCGGGCGAAATTGTCATTTACGTATTGCTATATCTGTGTTTGGTCATTTTTGTCCATGTTGTGATTACCGTTTTCTTTGGATGGATACTTAAGTATGATTGGGAAATGGTTAGTGTAGCTTCCCAGGCAAACGTTGGCGGTTCATCTTCTGCCTTGGCACTTGCACGAAGTTTGAAAAGGGATGATCTTCTTCTTGCTGCAGTTTTGATAGGGTCTCTTGGAAATGCAATTGGGACTTACCTTGGTTTCATAATGGTACGAGTCTAAATCTGTCTGCCAAAGCGCTTAGATTAAGTCTTTCGACCTTGTGGAGGTGTGTTAAAATTGGTTAAATGAGATCTGACCGACCATTTAACCTCGTATTTTTGGAAATATGAAGCGAATGAAATTGAGGTGGGTCATAGGCTTGATGGGTCTTTCAATGATTGGGTTGATAGCCTTTCAACTTTATTGGATTGATAGCATGGTAACAGCGAACGAGGAACGATTCAAAAAGGATGTCCTCGAAGCACTCAATAATGTCGCTAGCAAGCTCGAAAAGCATGAAGCAGTAGCGGCTTACAATAAGCTTCGTCTTCTTAATTCTACTCCAGGTGCAGAGCCGCAGGAAGGTCGTCGCATGGCCTACAAACGAAAGTTTGAACCGAAGATGGAGATGGCCACTCAAGAGAACGGACAGGTCTTCATGTTTTATGATACCGTTCAGTTCGGAGATGGTCTCCAAGTTGTAATGAACTTCACCAGTGGCCCTCCAGGACTATTTAGACAGAAGGGTCAATTGGAAGAGCCGGCACTTGATGAACAATTGGAAAAGAAGAATGTGGAGATAAAAGTGCTTGAAGAGCAACTGGCCAGAGTCTCGCGAAAGTACGAACTCACATTTGATGTGGTTAGTGACCTCATGGTCCCAGGTAGATCGCTAATGTCCAGATTTAATCCTCACCAACTGGACTCACTCCTCGACATTGAACTTAAGTACAAAGGGATCGACATTGAATACGACTATGGTGTAATAGCTCCGCGGCTTAATCGATTTGTTATGATTACCAATGAGCAAAAACAAGAAGAACTTGTAACCAGTGATATGAAGGCAGGTTTATTTCCAAATGATGTTTTCGGAAATGATAGTTTCCTGGTTATCGATTTTCCCGAGAAGCGAAATTTTTTGATTAACAAGATTTGGTCCTCTTTGGCCAGCTCAGGGTTTCTGGTTTTTGTCATACTTTTTTGTTTTGGTTACAGCATCCGGACGATCGTTCACCAGAAAAAGATATCCGAGATGAAAAATGATTTTATCAATAACATGACACATGAGTTGAAGACTCCAATTTCGACCGTATCTCTGGCAGTGGAAGCGCTCAACGATAAAGACGTTGCAAATAGTAGCCTTAAGACTAAGTACTTAAAAGTAATTGGCGACGAGAACAAGCGTCTTGGCGAGCAGGTGGAGAAGGTACTGCAGATCGCTGCGATTGATAGAAAAGACTACAATTTGAAAGAAGAAAGGCTTATGATGAATGAGGTAGTGAGGGAGGCGGCAGAGCATATCTCCGTGCAAATTGAGAAAAGAGGTGGCAGAATCAATTTAGTGGAGAATGCAGATATCGATGATGTAATTGGTGATCGAACACACCTGACTAATATCGTGCTCAACTTATTGGATAACGCAAACAAATATTCTCCAGATGCTCCTAATATCACATTGAGGACGGAACATTCTGATGATGGTTTCAGCCTTACCGTCCAAGACAAAGGAATCGGAATGAATAAGGAGCAACAGAAGCATATTTTTCAAAAATTTTATCGTGTGCCCACTGGTGATCGACATGACGTAAAAGGTTTTGGTTTAGGGTTAGCCTATGTACAAAACATGGTGGAGGCCCACGGTGGCAAGATTGACGTTGATAGTGAGCCGGGAAAAGGGAGCAAATTTTCAATAACCCTACCTATAGCAAATGAAGCCTAAGTTATTAATCGTTGAAGACGACCCTAATTTGGGTGATATCCTGAGTGAATATCTTGGACTCAAGGGATTTGAGACTACTCTCAGTCGTGATGGAGAGGAGGGCGGAAAAACCTACAAAGAAGGC
>JBDWQX010000267.1:0-22212 GCA_039986395.1 Cyclobacteriaceae bacterium | reverse complement strand
GCAATTTTCCAATATCAAGATTCCCATTTCGTGCAGCCATATTTAAGGCTGTTCTCGGATCTGTATCTCCATTAAAAACACAGTTTGGGTCTGTTCCGATGTCTAGCAGGTTTCTAACAACTTCTACGTCGTTGTTTCTTGTTGCCCCAATTAGCTTACGGCAATTTTTTGATTGTGCACTTGTACTGTGCAGTGCGACCAAGGCCACCAGTAGATGTAATGAATAGCGCATATTTTTGATATTTAAGAGAAAGAGCAAGCTTCATAAAGGGAAGTTGCATTTTGGAGGAAAAATTTACGAAGTTGGTTGAGATTTAATGTGGATATCTCGCTGCGGAAAAGGAATCTCGATACCATTTTCCTTGAATTTCTCAAAGATTGAAAAGTACAATTCCGTTTTGAGCCTGCGTGGTCTGTCGGTGTAGGTGGATGTCCATATCGCAAGGGTAAAATTTAACGAACTGTCGCCAAACTCTTCGAAAAAAACATGCGGCTCAGGTTTTTTCAGCACATTGGGATTTTCTGCCGCGACTTCCATAAGTATCTTTCTTACTTCTTTCGGGTCTTCCTTGTAGCTAACACCAACTGGAAAATTGAATCGAATATTGCGATCGTTGTGACTCCAATTGATTACCCGAGAGGAAATAAACTCTGAATTTGGTACAATGATTGAAATATTGTCGTTCGTAAGAACGGTAGTAGCTCGCACAGAAATATTGATCACATCCCCTTCAACGTCCCCAACCTCGATTCGATCACCTACTTTTATTGGTTTCTCAAAAAGAATAATAATACCAGAAATGAAATTGTCGGTAACGTTTTGAAGCCCGAATCCAATTCCAACACCGAGAGCACCAGCAAGTAAACTGAGTGAGCTTAGGTCAATCCCAGCACCTTGTACAATTACGATTCCTCCTACGAAGAGGAAGATGAATCGCGCGATCATCCCTATTGAATTCCTTGCGCCGAGTTCAAAGCTTGCTTTTACGAGTACTTTGTTGACCAGAAAATTCCGAAAACGCCTCGATAGGTACGAGAGAAAAATGAAAGCAATTAGGAAATAGAGAATCGTGCCAATGCTTATTTCGCTTTGGCCTAGTTTGAAAAGTGTGGTGGTGAAAAGATTCCCAACTCCCTTGAAGAAGTCAAAGATGCTTTCCCAAATATTTCCTACTGTTTCCATGATACAGGATGATTCCTAAAGCTAACGAAAGAATTAGAAATCATCCTGTATTGGGTAAGATCACTCCTCTTTGAGCGCGTCTGATGGATTTGCGACCGCAGCTTTGTACGATTTAAGGCTGACAACAACCCAAGTAAGAACAAGGATTAAAACGACCGGTATTGCAAGCAGATACCACGATAACTCAATTCTGTAGTTATATCCCTTGAGCCATTCCTCTAGCCAGTAAAAAGCTACTCCTATTCCAACTAAACCTCCAAGGATAACAAGACGAGTGAAATCCTTTAGCATCAGACCAAGAAGAGAAGAAGTTGATGCTCCTAAAACCTTGCGCACTGCAATCTCCTTCACTCGTTTTTGAAGCACAAAAGTGGTTAGCGCAAACAAACCGAGAAATGCGATGAGAATAGCTAAAACTGAAAAAGTGGTAAACACTTGACCAAACTTACGTTCACTTTCATATTGATTTTGAAAATATTCATTTAGAAACCCAGCATCGAATGGATAATTTGGAACATGTTGATTCCATAAATCTTCTATCTCATCTAAAGTTCTCAGGATATCCGAGGTATTTACTTTTGCAATAACATAACGTTGATGCCACATGCCCATTTCACTATGCTTATTTCCATACCGATAAATCAAAGGCTCAATTTCCCTTTTCAGCGAAGCATAATTGAAATCTTTCATAACACCAATAATGGTAAAATCTAAGCCTCTTCCACGTGAGAGCACTTTGCCAAGTGGGTCATCAAATCCGAGTTCTGTAGCAAACGATTCATTGATAATTACCGCTGATGTGTCAGTAACCCGATTGTCGTCAAAAAATCTACCACTTACCATTTCTAAATCAAGGACATCCTTAGCTGACGCAACCGTAAAGACATTGCTAGGTCCTATATCTCTATTGTTATCTTCAACTACGTGATACGTCCAATCACCAACAAAGCTGAATGGAACGTTGCTTATCTTGGCAACATGCTGTACTCCTGAAATCTTTTCAAGTTCATTTTTGAATACTTCATACTTATCGCCAAGCTCATTCCCATTTTCTATAGAAAGTGTTTGATCGATATTAACTCCTAGGTTCTGAGATTGCATAAATGTTACTTGTTGGTAAATCACAACAGTAGCAGCGACAAGGAAGATTGAGATAGCAAACTGAAAGGAGACTAAATAACTTCTGAGACTCTTTTTACCAGCCTGTTGCATTTGACCTCTAAGTGCTTTTAATGGAGAAAATCCTGAAATAATATATGCTGGATATACACCTGCCAACAAGCCAACAATAATCAAGAGTATTCCGATCGATAAAAGGGTAGATGAAGTAAAAAGATCATTGATTGTAAATTGACGTCCTGTCAATTCGTTAAAATAATCAATTGAAACCCCAGAAATGATCAATGCAATAAGTACAGAAAGTAGTGTGATAACCATCGATTCAACTAAAAATTGAATAATGATATTTTTCCTATGTGAACCCATTGCTTTCCTAATTCCAACTTCTTTGGATCTGATAGCAGATCTTGCTGTAGCCATGTTGATATAGTTTACACATGCGATGAGTAAGATGAATACAGCAATAAGGGAGAAAATGATCACATTTTTGTAATCACCTCTAGGTCCCATAGAGAGACGTGGCATACGCAAGTGGATATCCAAAACTGGGTGAACGCTGAATCCATAATATCGATTCGGATTTTCTTCCATGTATTCTTCAAATGATGAATGGCCGCTGAAACTCATGAGTTCCGGACCTACATATTTGTAATACAATTCTTGCAATCTCACATTGATTTCTGCTGGATCACTTCCAGGTTGAGTTTTGGCATATGTCCAATTGCTATTGCCTGACCAGTTATTGTGTCCTGGTTCCAAACTAGCTGCTACATATTGATATGGGAAGTGAGTATTCTTAGGCGGATCCACCACAATACCAGTGACTTTGTAAACCTCACCATCTATCTCAATTGTTTTGTTCATTGCCAACTCGTCAGGAAAGCATTTTTGTGCCAATGATTCAGTCAGTACAATATTGTCAGGCTCGTTTAGAGCAGTTCTTGGATCGCCATAAAGGAATTCGGTTTGGAAAACCTCAAAGGTATTTTCATCTCCAAAAGCAGCTCCAGCCTGCATAAAGCTTCTGTTTCCAATTTTAAATAATGTATTCCACAGACCACCAATACGGGTTGCTACTTCGACCTGACTAAGATCTTGCATCATCGTTTTTGCCAGCATTGGTGGGCTATATGCACCACGTTCACCAACACCCACTCTATAAATTCTTTCCACGTCTGGATAGAAATTGTCGTAACTTCTTTCATGTGCGATATACATAAAGATGAGGAGGCACGAGGCTATTCCAATTGCTAATCCAGCGATGTTTATGCCTGCGTAGGATTTTTGCTTTATTAGC
Source organism: Cyclobacteriaceae bacterium (assembly GCA_039986395.1). GTDB lineage: Bacteria > Bacteroidota > Bacteroidia > Cytophagales > Cyclobacteriaceae > Ekhidna. The sequence goes on along the minus strand of JBDWQX010000267.1, from coordinate 18,613 downwards.
GTTCTGATCGCTATTTTTAAATAATTCTTGATCATTGCAAGTGTTGTTAATTGTTCAAAATCGTCAAGTCCTTTTAAGTACCTCAGGCGAAAGAACCTGAGTGCATTCCAGCCGAACCTCCATCTGGCCATTCGTGTAGATTTTTCCCTGTCAAATAACTCAAACAGGTCACCTTCTATCTGCTCCAGATATCTATCCTTGCAGAAGAATTGCAACATGCCTAGTGCCCAGACTGGTGGATTCTTCTTTCTCATTGAAACCCTAGTGCTGTTTTGGGAATTTTGCTGTAAAGCTCGTTACGTGTTTGATGGACGTATTCAATGGCTTTGGATCCAGCAGATGTTACTTTGAAAATCCGCTTTCGTCTACCACCCCTTTCAGAACTGGCTCCACCCATGTGGGAAGAGACAAAGTCCTTTTTTTCGAGACGATCGAGGACAGTATGTACCGCGCTAATATTCACTTTTCTACCAATTTGATCCATTATTTCATCCATCACTTTTACGCCGTAGGCATTCTCCTGGAGAATAGCTACGATCATAAGTACGAGCTCTTCCAACTCACCCAGTTGATAAGATTTGTTTTTCATTTCAGTACTGATTTTTTATTACTTGGAGAATCTCGTCAGATTCTCTTTACGCTTAGAGGAGAAGAAACGTCATGCTGTAAAATTAGTTTCTTTCATAAATGTAAATGTAATACATATGATAAGACACGTCCCTTTGAGAAGGGTTGCATGATTCAAGAGAAAATGTGTAAGAACTAGAAGATCAGCTCTTGAAAATACCCTTTTTACGGTTTGATTTTAAAAGATTCTTTGCGTAACCCCAAAGGGTCGTTGACCCTTCGTTCATTGGACTCTTTTTTTCGAGCACAGTTTCAAATGGAACGTTAAACTCTGCCCATGTTCCTCCTTTGTTGGAATCGTTTTGCAGAATCGGTTCGAAATGATCAATGGTTCTTGCAAATTTTGCTTCAGGGGTTTCAAAGGCTTCGAATTCCTCCCAAATAGCAATGAATTCTTGTGCTTGATTTTCGGGAAGTAAACCAAAAATGCGTTTAGCAGCCTTAAGTTCTTCCTCTGTATTTGAGTGATTGTTTTTCGTGTCAAAGAGGAAAGTGTCTCCCGCGTCAATCTCTACTATATCGTGAATCAATACCATCTTTAGGACTTTTAATACATCAACGGGTTCAGTAGAATGCTCTGCTAAGACAAGAACCATCATAGCAAGATGCCAGCTATGTTCAGCGTCATTTTCATGACGATCGCTCTCAAATAGCCTTGTCTTTCTAGTGATGTACTTAAGCTTATCAATTTCCTTGATGAAACTTACCTGTTTGTTGAGAAGTCCTAGATCCATTTTCCGATTTTAAGTCAGTAAAAATATCCCTAATTATTTCGTTAAGAGATCGAACAGGCTTAATCGTATTGAGGATTGGGAAGTGGTTTGTTGCTACTCCGAATGTAGTGTTTCTGCCGGATTCATTTTCACTGCTCTTATCACTTCGTAGCTGATCGTTGCAATGGAAATAATCAGGATCAGTCCACCTGAAATCAAAAGTACATCCCAAGTAACATCAATTCCATACTCATAATTTTCCAGCCAGCGCTTCATCGTAAACCATCCCATGGGGAATGCCAGAATCAAAGAGATTGCGATTAGCTTAAGAAAATTTGATGTAAGTGAATGAAACAGGTTTGAAACAGTTGCGCCAAGCACCTTACGAATACCGATCTCTTTCCTTTTTTGCTCAACCATGAACGTCGATAAGGCAAAGAGGCCAAGACATGCAATGATGATCGCAAGTATTGCAAATGAGGTAAAAACATTGCCTGTTCGCTTCACATTATCATACATCTCGGCAAAACGTTGATCCATGAATTCGTAGCGGATGGGTTGATTTGGCATAAAGCGCTCCCAGAGTTGGGAGATTGAGTTCATCGAAGATTGCATGTCATCTGAACTAACTTTTACTGCGATCATGTTGGTTCTTCTTCCTATTACCATTACGAGGGGTTCAATAGCATCGGTCACTGATTCGAAATGAAAATCTTTGACAACACCAATAATGTTCCTTGCTAAACCGTTCGTGATTCTTTCGCCAAGCGGATTTTCAAATCCAAGTTGCCTGGCCATTTCCTCGTTAATGATTATTGATATGGAATCGGTTGCCATTTCTTTCGAGAAATTTCTCCCTTGGATTATTTCCATTCCCATGGTTTCGATGTAATCGTAATCTACACGCCAGAATTGTGCGCCGATGGAAATGTCAATTTCCTCACGCCCTTCAATCCACATGGAATTTTGGTCTCGTTTCATATCAGAGACAGGATAGTAATTCGTGATGGTTGCATTTTTGACTTCCGGCAGCTTTTTTAATTCAGTTTTGAAAGTTTGAATTTTGTCTCCAAGCGTATTGGTCCCTTGAATAATTGCAACTTGATCTTTGTCGAACCCTATTTTTTTATTTAGAATAAATCCCATTTGTCGATTCACAATAACAGCACCAATGATCAATACAACTGATGCTGTGAATTGGAAAATAACCATTCCACTCTGTAGTCCAGAGCTCTTACTGCCCATACTCAGCTTGCCTTTCAGTACTTCGATCGGCCTGAAGGAGGAGAGATAGAAAGAGGGATATAATCCAGCAAGAAATCCCACAATCAACATTGAAAGGATTAGCGTTACAATAAATTGCCCTTGCCCAATTGGCAGTTGCAATTGCTTGTTTGCCAGCTCGTTGAAATAGGGGAGAAGAACCATGGCTAAAAGGAGCCCCAGGCTGAAGGAAATGAAACTAAATAAAATGGACTCAGTCAGAAATTGGCCAATAAGATTGCCCTTGACTGATCCGACAACCTTTCTTAATCCAACTTCTTTAGCTCGATTTGCAGATTTCGCTGTGGAGAGATTGATGAAATTGATGCATGCCAAAAGCAAGATCAAAATTGCTATTACGCCAAACATCCATATTATTTTAATGTCGCCGTGATTGTAACGGTCTCTGATGTCGGATGAGTAAAGGTGAATGTCTCCAACAGGTTGCAGCTCAAATCCCCGGTATAGCAAAACATCGTCTGCTGCCTGGTTGCCTTGGTCACGTAGGTATGTGACATAGTACTTGTCTCGAATTGTGATCAATTTTTCAAGTACATTTTCATTGTTAGCACCTGGCTTAAGTTTCACGTAGGTCTCATAATTGCTACAACACCAAGAGGTTTGTTCTCCTGGCCAAAACTCTACAGAAGCCAGTGGTAGTATGAAGTCAAAGTCCAGGTGCGTATTTGAAGGCAATGTTTCCATGACACCGCTTATTATCCGAGGATCGTCGCTCACGTCATTTAGAATAATGGTTTTGCCAATAGGATTTTGTCCAGGAAAATGCTTTTCAGCTTTACGTTGAGAAATGACGATTGTATTAGGTTCTGTTAGTGCGGTTTTTGGATCGCCAGAGCTGAAAGGAAGTCCAAGAATATCAATGATCTCTTGATCTGCGTAGACAAACCGCTCTTCGAACGTGTTCTGAACTTCATCTGCATTTCTGAAGAGGTTGCTTCCGCCAAGAAACCAGTTATAAGGGATGAGTCTGCCTACAATTTCCACCTCTGGAATCTCATCTCTAACGACACCTGCAAAAGGTGCGGTCATGGCTGGCCATTTACCTTCACTTCCAGATTCATTCCATTGATTAATTATTCTATAGATTCTGTTGCCATCTGCGTATTTCTTATCATAACTCAGCTCTTGCTGTAGAAATAGGGCAATCAAAATGCATGCAGCCACACCCAGGGCGAAACCTCCAATTTTAATTGCAGAGTACATTTTATGTCTCATCAGATTTCGGATAGCTACTTTGTAGTAATTTTTGAACATGGCGTAATTATTTGAGTTGTACCTTGATTTTTTTATTGCGAATGGACGGCAAACACTGAGCACATCAAGTATGAAATGCAGATTTGCCCGAGACTTTCCCTTTTTACTTTCTCTCTTTCCGTATAATTCGAGAAGGTCTCCTTGAACAGTCTCGATAACTTCAGGTGAACAAATCCACTCGAGAAATCTATTTGCCCATTTAGGCGGATGTGAATATTCTCTCATTATTCAGGTTTCAGACTAAAGCCCGGAATTTGCTTAGCGAATTCCATTCTTTGCTCATTCGCTTCTACCAACATCTTCTGTCCAGTTCCGGTGAGCAGATAGTATTTCTTTCTTCTTCCTCCCCGTTCTGTGGTTGCACCGCCTTCCGAAGAACTGACGTAGCCTTTCTCTTCCAATCGATAAAGTGCGGAATGGAGTGCACCTATACTAGGCTTATTTCCTGTGTTTTTCTCCAGCGCTTCTTTGATGGTCACGCCATAGGCATCATCTTTTAATGCTCCAACAGCGAGTAGTACTAATTCTTCAAACGATCCTAATTTCATTTCCCTAACTATTTTATTCCTAAAAACAAAACAAATATATCATTCCTAAAAACAGAACTAATTGAAAAAGGTTGCAAGATTTGAAATATTTTTTCTGAAAAAGGGAAGGATTCAAATTAGTCAACGCGCTGACTATCGATTTTCGAGACTTATTCTACAGCTAAGGAAGTAGCAATGAGCTATCTCCGTAGCTCAGAAAACGATAGTCATTTACGAGCGCATTCTCGTAAACCTTCCTCCAATCTTCGCCAATAAATGCAGCTACAAGTAGAATTAGTGTAGAACCTGGTAAATGAAAGTTTGTGACAAGGCCTTCACACAACCTGAATTCATATCCCGGATAGATAAAGATTTCCGTTTGACCTTGTAATGAGATAATTGAGTACTTTGACATATAGTTTAATACTGCCTGAAGCGATTCTTCCTTGCTCACAGGCTGGAGTGTGTATGCATCTTCCTTCCTTATGAAGAAGTCCTCATTTCCATTAAGAAGTTGCACTCCAAACCAATACAGACTTTCTATTGTACGCATTGATGTTGTACCTACAGCAATTACTTTATCTGAAGTAAGAAGATGCTCCACATTTTGCCTTGATATCCAAATTTGCTCGTTGTGCATTGGATGTTCTGTGATCTTTTGCTCCTTGATTGGCTGGAACGTACCCGCTGATACATGTAGCGTGAGGTAATCAGTTTGAATTTTTTTTTTCTCGAGAGTAGAAATTACTTCATCGGTGAAGTGAAGCCCAGCTGTAGGAGCTGCAACTGCACCTTGCATTTTTGAGTAGACCGTCTGGTACCTTTCCTCATCAGATTTCTCAGGCTCACGATTAATGTAAGGGGGTAGGGGAATCTTTCCGATCTCAATTAGCAGGTCTGAAAAAGTGAAGTCAGAGCTCCATTCAAACGTCACTTGATCTTCGGAGATTCTGGTTGTTTTTAGTCCGATTTCCTCGTAAACCAAAGAAGTACCCATTTTCCATTTCTTGGCATTCCCGATCATGCATCTCCAAGTTGAAGATCTTTGCGAATTCATCACCTCTTCATGAACCGTGGAGGGAAGGAGCGGTTCGAGTAGAAAGATCTCGATTTTGGCTCCCGTGTCTTTATGCATAATTACTCTAGCAGGTATTACTCGAGTGTTGTTGAACATCAGTAAAGATCCTTGTGGAATAAGATCAACAATGCTGTCAAAAGTATGATGGCTGATCTCGCCTTGGTCATAGTGAAGTAATTTCGAATCAGCCCGATCTTGCAAGGGGTGCTTCGCAATTTTCTCCTCAGGAAGCTCGTATAAAAAATCGTCTAATTTTAAGTCCATGCTCAAGCTCGAATATACGCCTTACACACTTGATTTTAAATTTCAAGCGCAAACCAGTCGGGGTTCGATGAGTGAGCGAAAAGTCTGGTTTTTGAAGGTTTCAGACGGCCATGGAAAATGTGGGGTTGGAGAGGTAGCGCCAATCGATCGACTTAGCCCAGAGTCACCAGAGGAGGTGCCAGAGAAGTTGGAGAAACTTGTTTCTAAAGTTGCAGGGGTGGAGGTTCCAAGGAATGAAGATGAAGTATGGAAGATAGTGAAGAAGCTGACTCCGAAGGGATTCTCAAGCATCCGATTTGGCCTAGAAATGGCACTCTTAGATTTCATAAACGGAGGCTCAAAGAAAATTTTTGAAAAAGATTTAAGTAAAGTCACCCTACCAATCAATGGCCTGGTTTGGATGGGGGAGCTTGACTTCATGAAGGAGCAAATAAAGGAGAAGTTGGACGAGGGGTATAGCTGTATCAAACTAAAGGTAGGCAGTCTGGATTTTGATACTGAATTGAGCGTTATCAAAAATCTTAGAAAAGTATCGAACGAACTTATCATTCGATTGGACGCAAACGGAGCATTTCAAACCAATGAAGTCTTAATGAAGTTGAAGAAACTAAGTGTTCACAACATTCACTCCATCGAGCAACCCATTTTACCGATGCAGCCGGAGGCGATGGAAATTGTGTGTTCGAAGAGCGAGATTCCAATTGCTTTGGATGAAGAGTTGATTTGGGTAGGTGAGGAGAGAGAGCGATTGCAACTCCTTCAAGATTTGAAACCTCAGTACCTGGTTTTAAAGCCAACTTTACACGGCGGTTTCTCTTCTGTGAAGAACTGGATTGATCTTGCAGAAATTCAGGGTGTGGATTGGTGGATCACCTCATACTTGGAATCAAACATAGGCTTAAATGCAATTGCGCAGTTTGCAAGTCTTTATGAGAATCAAGAACATCATGGACTCGGCACAGGTAACTTATTTCATAACAACATTATCTCGCCTATCCAGATTGAGAACGGATTTTTCAAGTATGCTAAAAGCTCTACTTGGGGGGACGTTGGTCTTTAGTCCCTGCTCAAATGGCATATTACATAACCTTTTAACTTGATGCATCGTATAATGATGTATGTATTCAAGAGAACTATTAAAAGGAATCCTAAAACCTATCATCTTAAAGTTGCTTTCAGAGAATGAAAAGATGTATGGGTACGAGATTGTTCAAAGAGTGAAGGATCTCTCTGGCGATAAAATTTTGATTAAGGAAGGCTCTTTGTATCCAGCTCTGCACACGCTGACAAACGAAGGCTATTTGCAAACGGAGTCCGTCTCCGTTGGAAACAGGGTAAGGAAGTACTACAAGTTGACTTCTTCTGGAAATGGACAGGTCAAGATGGCGCTTGAGGAACTTCTCGATTTTTCACACACCTTGAAAACGATTTTTGAACCTAAAACTGCAATGTCATGACGATTGATGAAGGACAGCTCGCTTTTGTAAAAGGATATCTCGTTGGAAATGGTGTCTCAAATCATCGTTTGCAGGATGACCTGCTTGATCATTTTTGCTGTGTTATCGAAAAGAATATGGAAGACGGAAAAGCATTTGATCTTTCATTTTCTGAGGCTGTCAGAAAAATTGCGCCAGATGGGCCTGAAGAAATTCAAAAAGACTTAAACTATTTATCAACTATAAAAAAGACTATCATGCTTAGAAAACTAATATTTACCTCATCTTATCTGAGTGCCTTTGCAATCCTAGTCGGGATTGCACTTAGAATTCCTCAAATTTTGAGTGGAAACGCTTCACTGTTATTGATCATGGTCGGTATGCTGCTTTTTTCGGTCACGACCGTTCCTTACTTTTTCTATGATCGATATCAGAAAACAATAAGGCAGTTAAAAAGTGAATAGTAGGTCTTTTCAAATCAGATGAAAGAAAGCCATTTTGAACGAGTTTCAGAATGGCTTTGATTTTTTGATGAATCTAAAAATGCATTTTCATTCCCTCATGAGTGGCCTTGAATCCCAGTTTTTCATAGAAGCGCAACGCATCAGGTCGTTGCTTGTCTGTTGTAAGCTGTAGCAAATGAGCTCCTCGTTCTTTGGCTCTATTAATGGCCCATAAAAACATCTTCTCGCCCAGACCTTCACCGCGTTTGTCTTTTCTGATTCGAACAGCCTCGATTTGAGATCTGATACCACCCTGATAAGTGAGGTACTGTATAAAGGAAAGTTGCAACGTGCCAATAATCTCGCCTTCTTCTTCAACGACGGTTAACTCCTGATTCGAATCCGAATTGATTAGCTCAAATGCATTCAGATAGACGTCTGGCAAAGGATCTGCGAAGTTTTCTCTTTTGGCTCCCAACTCATCGTCAGCGAGCATTCCAACGATGTCAGCAACATCTACTTTAGTGGCAGGACGAAATTTCATACCACTAAAATAGATCAGTGCTAAACCTTATTTGTGAGAGTGATAAACTTTTGCAACAATTCTCCAGCCACTCTCAAACTTCAATAGGCTTAGATAGTCTGTATAAACGTGATTGCCCTGATTTCGAAGCTCAACTTTGACCTGAGCTGCTCCTCCGGTTACATCGACAGAGACGAACGTTGGTTTCCATACATTTTTCTCGTCCGTAGCATCGTATCCATTGTCTCTTCTTTTCCGGGAGCTGGCGACCCAATCAGCTATTGGATATTTGCTGAGTTCTTCTCCTTTGGCAGAGTAGATCGAGAAGTCTTCGTGAAATCCTTTCTGCATCGCATCAGTATCAAGATCATTGAACGCACCATTCACATAGGCAGAGAGCACAAGTTCTTTAACAGCTTTCTCACTTTCTCTTTCTTCCGTTTTCTTGACAGAAAAAGCGACGGTGGAGATTAGAATACCAGAAACAAGTAAGATTTTGATTGTTGTCTTCATCTTGGGGAGTTTGGGTTTTAACTAGTTTAGATAAAGCAACGATTCTTTCGAACAAGAGTTTAGCTCGTCACTGAATAAGGTCAAAAGTACCCAGGCTGGTTTCTGCTGAATATAGGCCACTGAATTTCTCGTTCAACAATTCATACTCAGCTTTGTTGCTCTTCAGAAATCCTTCGTAGTCTTTTTTTGACATCCATCGGTCAATCAACGTGTACGATTTCCCGTCCGTATTCTTGAGAAGATCGTGACCAAAATAGTCATCGCACGGTTCAAAAAACTTAAACCAGGCACCTGACCGCCCGTACTCTTTTTCAAACTCAGCATGGTTGGAAGAATCCACATCGTATTTCCAAAGGATGCAATACATATTCTTAGATATTGGTTGAAGATTAAAATAAAGATAATGATTTTACCTATTTGACAAATATTGTTTTAGTTTGGTCGTTACCATCGGCTTTTATCCGCTAATTTTCTACAACTCTAGGTCATTTTCTAACCGCCAAAAAACACCGGAGTAAACCATGAGTGAAGAGCATATTGAAATGATTCAGCTAGGTAGTTTGCTGTTTCTGTCTGCCTATCATGTGATTCTATTTTTTCAAATCAAGAGAAATTACTACTTGTATTTGGGCCTCTTGGGGATTATGATTTTCATAAGAGCTCTCCTTGTGGATGATGGTTCGAGGCTCCTGTACTCGATTTTTTCTTCTATGGATCAGCTGGAGGGAAGGAAAATAGAATACTTAGCGGCATATTCTACACTGGCGCTAGCGCCGATGTTTATCGGTGATCTGTTCAAATTCACAAGATTTGAGAAATATGTCAAAATTCTTAAAGTTGAAGGATTGATCCTCATGGCGTTTGTATTGGTCATGCCTTACAGTATTTATCGATATACACTTGATATTTACCACATCTCAATGGTTGGAGCTTTTGTACTGATGTTTGCTATAATATTCCATGCCATTAAAAAAAAGAGAACTGGTGCACGTCACATATTGTACGGTGCCATCATTTGCTTCGCCTTTGTGTTGGTGGAAATGCTGAGGAATTCCCGAGCTATTTCCAGTTTTGACGTAGACGGTCCAAACCTTGTAAATACTGGCGTGCTAGCCTATTTTCTCTTTCAATCCATTGCGCTCTCAGCCATTTACGCCAAGTCTTTTAGGGAAAATGAACAATTAAATAAAGAGTTGGAGGAGAGAGTCTCTACCAGAACTGAGCAATTGTCAAAGTCCAACCTAATCAAAGAGCGATTCTTAAAGATTGTTAGTCATGATCTTCGAGCCCCATTGGGAAGTTTAAAATCCATGCTTGCACTATTAGAGGCAAAATCTATTAACGAGGAGCAATCACAAAAACTAAGAGAAAAAATTGGTGTCAGTTTGAAGGGATCCCTCGATTTGCTCGATGATTTGCTTGAGTGGACGCAAGCAACCTCGGAGTCTAAAGTTCAAGTAAGAAAAGAGCGTGTGAATATTGTGGAGCTGATACAATCTACGGTGGTACTATTTGAGGAAATAGCTCAGAGTAAAAACATTGAATTGACCCTAAGTGCAAGAAGCAGCCTGCCTGTGTTTGTTGAGTCTGATAGTAATGTTGCCAGAGTAGTACTTCGAAATCTCGTCAATAATGCTATCAAATTCACCGAAAAGAATGGTAGCGTTCGAGTGGGAGTGAAGAGAAAAGGTAAAACAGTGGAAGTACACATTGAAGATGATGGTATTGGTATACCTGATGAGATGAAGCAATCGATATTTGAGATGGAATCAAAAAATAAACGATCAGGAACCCACAATGAGAAAAGCACCGGCGTAGGCCTTGCGCTGTGCAAAGATCTTATTTTTCAAAACGGTGGGAAGATATGGGTGGAGGATAATGCTCCAAAAGGAACCATTTTTAAATTCACTTTAGAGCTCTCTGCTTAACTTCGCCACCGCTGATATAGAATGAATAACCTTCTTTTAGCTATCTCGTAAAGAACCCCAACGAAAACCTATCCATGAAAAAGTCATGTTTGTTGAGTGCCATTCTGGTTACTCTTTTTTCTTGCAATTTGTCTGCACAGGCTCCTAAAAAACCACATATTGGCGAAATTCAGCAGATGCTGGAAAAGCTTGAGGTTTTGGGTACTGTGTTACATGTGGCAGCTCATCCTGACGATGAAAATACGAGTCTGATTACCTACTTCGCCAATGAAGAACATATGCGCACCGCTTACCTGTCAGCTACACGTGGAGATGGTGGGCAGAACTTGATCGGCCCAGAAATTCGTGAAGAGCTCGGACTTATCAGAACGCAGGAATTGTTAGCTGCAAGAAGGACCGATGGTGGTCAGCAATTTTTTTCAAGAGCCAATGATTTTGGGTATTCTAAACATCCTGATGAGACCTTTACCATCTGGGATCGGGAAAAAGTACTCGCGGATTTTGTCTGGGTATTCCGAAAATTCCGACCAGACATAGTGATCACAAGATCTTCCAGAGAGCCTGGTGTTACGCATGGTCATCACACCGCAGCTGCGATTCTTGCTGAGGAGGCTTTCAAGCTAAGTGGTAATCCGTCAGCTTATCCGGAGCAATTGGACTTAGTAGACGCGTGGCAACCAAGTAAGCTCTTCTGGAATAGAAGCTGGTGGTCTTTTAGAAATACTGGTGAGAAGCCCGATACGACCACCTTGACCCAGATAAACGTTGGAAAGTATAACCCTTTGCTAGGGAAGTCTTATACAGAGATTTCTTCACTGAGTAGAAGCATGCACAGAAGTCAAGGGTTTGGATCTACAGGAAGACGCGGCGATGCGATTGATTATCTATTTCAGTTAGATGGGGAAGAGACCGACGAAATATTTGACAACATCGAAACGTCTTGGGCTAGAGTTTCAGGTGGAGAAGAGGTTGCCTTTCTGGTCCAAAAAATGATGGAGGACTTCAATCCATCCAATCCATCTGAATTGCTACCTACTTTGTTGCTAACAAGAAGAGCTATCAACAAAATAGAAGAGGAATTTTGGAAAGAAGTAAAACTTCGGGAAGTTGATGATTTGATCAAGGCGGTTTCAGGCCTTTATGCGGAGTTGGTTGCTTCTCAGAGTTCATATGTTCCTGGCGATTCCATTCAGATTTCGGTGGAGATGGTTAATCGTAGTAGCACTACAATGAAGGTCGAAAGAGTGAAACTGGATCAATGGATCAATGGATTTGAGCTCAGCAGTCCGTTGGGGAACAATAAAAAATTTAGTGCTTCTTTAAATTTGAAATTGCCTGCAGGCATTCCCTTTTCAACGCCCTACTGGCTTAGGGAAGAATCGTCGCTAGGCATGTATACGGTGGAAGATCAGGAGCAGCGAGGGAAGCCAGAAAACGATCCTTCCTTGTCTGGATCAATTACAGTTTCAATTGGTGGAGAGGAGTTTTCACTAAACGTCCCTGTTGTTTTCAAAAGAAATGATCCGGTGGACGGCGAGGTGTATGAACCTGTAGCTATTTCACCACCAGTAATGGCAAATTTGTCTTCCAAGGTGCTTGTTTTCGGAGACGGGAATTCGAAAAAAGTAGATGTCAGGGTTATCGCTGGAAAGAAAAATGTGAGTGGAGAATTGAGCTTAGATGCGCCTAAAGGTTGGAGGATAAGCCCCGAAGCGATCAATTATTCGCTAGAGCAAAAAGGTCAGGAACAGATTTACTCATTTGAGATCACGCCACCTAAAAAGGCATCTGATGGGAATATTTCGATTTCCTTGACATACGAGGGAAAAACGTACCAAAACGGGTTTTCAGAAATCAGCTATGATCATTTTCCAAAGCAGAACATTTATCCGAAAGCCAATGCTCGAGTTGTGCGACTCGACTTAGAAAAGCGTGGCGATTTAATAGGCTATATCGAAGGAGCGGGAGACGCCATACCAGAGAACTTGACACAAATAGGCTATACAGTTGAGTTTCTTGAGAAAGATGATGTGAACCTCGAAAATTTGAAGAAATATGATGCAGTGATTCTCGGTATTAGAGCACTTAATACGGTCAAATGGCTAGCTTACAAAAACACAGAGCTGTTCCGATACGTGCGGGAAGGCGGCACCCTAATTAATCAGTACAATACAAGTCACCGGCTGGTGACGCAAGATATTGCTCCGTTTGATCTTAAGCTTTCGCGCGACAGGGTTACCGTAGAGGGAGCTCCAGTAGAAATTTTAGCCAAAGAGCACCCTGCTATTGCAGGACCAAATAAAATCACCGATTTGGACTTCGAACATTGGGTGCAGGAGAGGGGATTGTATTTCCCCAATGAATGGTCTGACGAATTCACACCTATATTAAGTAGCAATGATCCCGGAGAGACGCCCAAAAAAGGCGGATTACTAGTGGCTCAATACGGGGAAGGACACTATGTTTATTCTGGCTACTCTTGGTTTAGAAATTTACCTGCTGGTGTCCCAGGAGCCTACCGTCTCTTCGTCAATTTAATATCCCTTGGAAATGACTGAACTAATATCAGAAAAAAATATTGACAAACCGCCGTTCTTTAAGAAGTGGAGATTTTTGTACCTGTTTGTGGTAGCTTGGCTTGTCTTTATGATCACAATGTTCACCGTTTTTAGCACTTCTTATTAATGAATTATATCGATTTAATCGTACTGTTTGGTACGCTTCTATTCATCGTGTCTTACGGCGTATGGAAAACCCGTGGTCAAAAGGACATAGAAGGCTATTTACTTGGAGGAAATTCCATGAAATGGGGTACGATTGGATTGTCCGTGATGGCAACGCAAGCAAGTGCCATTACATTTATTTCGACTCCAGGGCAGGCTTATGAGAGTGGTATGGGGTTCGTTCAGAACTATTTTGGACAACCACTAGCGCTGATTGTTGTTTCTGCAGTATTTATTCCAATATTTTATCGACTAAAAGTCTTCACAGCATACGAATTTCTAGAGACCAGGTTTGATGTGAAAACCAGGTTTCTTGGTGCGCTTATTTTTCTAATTCAGCGTGGATTGGCGGCCGGAATTACGATTTACGCACCTGCTATTATCATTTCATCCATTCTTGGTTGGGACTTAACTCTTACAATACTGTGCACTGGGGTGCTTGTAATTATTTACACTGTTTCAGGAGGAACCAAAGCTGTTTCGATTACACAAAAGCAACAGATGGGAGTGATCCTGGGTGGTATGTTTGCGGCCTTCTTTATGATTGTGGGGTATATTCAGGAGCACACAACGTTTGGAGGGGCACTTGAAATTGCTGGAAATTTGGGCAAGCTGGATGTTGTAAATCTTGACTTTGATCTCACCGAACGATATACGATTTGGTCCGGGTTGACAGGTGGGTTTTTTCTGGCTTTGTCGTACTTCGGGACAGATCAGTCGCAGGTTCAAAGGTATCTAGGCGGGGCAAACGCTTCAGAGAGTAGGATGGGTTTGATGTTCAATGCATTGTTCAAAATACCGCTTCAATTCTTCATTCTACTCACTGGTGTAATGGTGTACATATTCTACATCTTCTACCAGCCACCAATGCACTTTAAGGAAACTTCAGTGCAAATTGTGAAGGAGTCTCAGTACTACGAAGAATATCGTGAGCTGGATCATGAGTATGCTCATGCAATGGAAAAAAGGAAAGCTGCCGCACTAACCATTGCTAATGGCGGTCTATCTGAGTACGACGAAAAAATTTATACGGAGCAATTGGTTGATGCTGATCAGGAAACGATAGCGATACGTGAGCGAGCCAAAGAAATTATTACCAAAGCGGATAGCTCCTTAAAGACCAAAGACTCCGACTATGTCTTCCTAACCTTCGTTATCACATACCTGCCTCATGGCCTAATCGGCTTGTTGATAGCAGTGATTTTCTCTGCGGCTATGTCATCCACCTCATCAGAACTTAATGCGCTAGCATCGACAACTTCTGTGGATTATTATAAGCGACTGGTAAAGCAAGATGGTAGCCCGCACCACTACCTTACTGTCTCCAAAGGACTGACTTTTGCTTGGGGCGTTTTGGCAATTTTATTTGCCATTCTAGCCAAAAACTCTGAGAACCTCATTGAAGCAGTGAATATTATTGGCTCCATCTTTTATGGAACAATTTTGGGTATTTTCCTGGTGGCGTTTTTCATGAAATGGGTACAGGGGAGTGCAGTATTTATTTCGGGTATCATCGCACAGATTGGGGTGATCGTGTGTCATCTCCTGACTGAGGCTGGGTATTTTGAGCTTGGCTATTTATGGTACAACGTTATTGGATGTGGAGGTACGATGATCTTGAGCGCATTTTTTCAATTATTTATGGGCACAAAAAAAGCGTGAACTAAGTAGTTCACGCCTTAATAATTAATCTGTAAAGTCTTATTTGCTTTTTACCTCAGCAATTAGATCTTCATTTCTTTTGATGTACCCGAAATCGCCACCATCGTTACTTTTTGCATTCATTAAAGATTCTTCTGCTGTTGCAAGAGCTTCTTTCTTCATGCCTAATTTTGCAAGAATTTGAGCCTTTGTGTGGACGTTCCAGAACTGATTGGAGTTTTCACCAACGGCTAGATACATATTCATCCACTCAAGTGCTTGCTTAAGATCTTTACCTGAAGACAGGTAGTAACTTGCAGCGGTAACATAGTTGCCAGGTGCAACCTGAGTTTTAGCTGCGATATCTGCCATTACTGCTGCATCGTAGTCCACTTCTACGGGAATATTTACCATGGTATTTTCCCAAGTGAATTGAATGTCTGCTTTAGTATTATCCTCACTGATATTAGCAACTTGGAATGTCATTCTCTCCACGCTAGCACCGTTCTTCATTGAAGGAACAGAGACTTTGGCTGCCACAATATCTTCTTTGTAGTTGTTCATATTGCCACCGATTTTATCAGTTAGCAACATTATTTCCCATGAAGATGCGCCTGGCTTAGAAACAATTTGGTACTCTCCAGCCTTAACATCCTTACCACCAATTTTCACATCGGAGCTAAGTGCTAAAATTGTTCCCGCATTTGCACCAGTTCTCCAAACCTGACCGTAGGGAACAAGGAAATCGCTTCCCTCGCCAAATATTTTCCTTCCCTTTTTCCCAGGCCGGAAATAATCAATTGTAACGTCTGTCAATCCTACCGTCGAGGATACAGATCCCGCCGGACTAGGAGCAGGAGTTTGGATTTGTGCAGTAACTCCAAAAGAGATTAAAGTGCACAATGCCATTAGATTTGTTATTCTTTTTTTCATGTTGTAAGGTTTATGAGGTTCGAAATTAATACATCTCTGTACGAAAAACTTGATCGTTCGTTTTATGAAAGAGCAGATGTCGTTGCGGTGGCAAGGGATTTGTTAGGGAAGTACCTTGTTAGCAAGATTGACGAAACATTGACAGTTGGAAAAATAGTGGAAACTGAAGCATACAGTGGGAGAAATGACAAAGCATGTCATGCGAATAATAGGAGAACTCCAAGAACCGAGGTGATGTATGGGAGAGGTGGACATTCTTATGTATATCTTTGCTATGGAATCCATCATCTATTTAATGTTGTGACTAATGTTGAAGAAATGGCTGATGCTGTTTTGGTTCGTGCACTGGAGCCAATCAGTGGAATATCAGAGATGGAATTGAGAAGGAAGGGGTCGGACAATCTCACCAAGGGTCCGGGAGTGCTTACACAAGCTATGGGTATTAAATCAAGTACTACTGGACTTGATTTACTGGGAGACAGCATTTGGCTGTGTCATGGTGACAATGAAAGATTAGAAATTGAAGTTGATACGAGAATTGGAGTTGAGTATGCCATGGAAGATGCGCTCAAACCCTGGAGATTCTATGTTAAAGGAAATAAATATGTCAGTAAAAAAAAGAAAGCCCGGGTGGATTAAACCCAGGCTCCACAAACTTATATCCAGTTAGCTGTTTGTAAGTTTGTATGTCAACCAACTCTCATAATAGAGAATTTACCAGTACAATTATATATTTAAATAATACCATTTGCAAGAATTTTTATAAAAAAAATCAAATATTATAGTTGAAAAATTATATAATCACCATATTAACCGCCACATCCTGTTTCTTGTGCCAATCGCTGATCGCTCAAATAAGATTCGCAGGGGAGCCTATCGACCTGCTTGAGCTAAACACTGCTCAGGGAGAGAACTACGTGGTTTTGAGTCCCCACAAGAAGATGATGGCATTCAGCAAAGAAGGCAGCGATACTGGATTGTCGGACGAGGAATACGTTGAAAGATTCTATGAGGCTTTCGATTCTACATGGAACCCTCCCAGAGTTTTTACAAATTGGGAGCAAAAAGAGGGAATGTTTAGCCCCATTGGATTTGACTCGGAAGGGAACGAATATTTTAGTGAAGTTTCGTTTTTCCAAGGAGTGTACACAGGTCGAGTGTCCAAGTTCTCAGCAAGTGGAGGCGTGGCTTACATTGACGTTCCGTTCTTGAATAGCAAGTCCGCACATCAGTCTGGCTGCCTTTCAAAGGATGGCAAGTACATGATTCTAAGTATGGAGTCGAACTACACGTATGGAGTCGAAGATTTATACATGATAGAGCGGAAGTCAAGCCAACGCTGGAAGGCTCCTGTTAATCTGGGCAGGCAAATCAATTCCAAATTTCAGGAAATAACACCATTTTTAGCAGCAGATAACAAGACGCTGTTTTTCTCAACGAATGGAAGAGATGGTGCAGGAAGTTTTGATATTTATTATTCCACGCGATTGGATGATTCTTGGAGGAATTGGTCAGAGCCAGTAAACATCGGAGCACCTGTCAATACAAGTGGCTCGGAGACCTCATTCTCCTTCTTAGGAAATGATGAATGGGCCTACTATGTAAGTTCGCAAGACAGCGACGGTTATGGCGATATTCAAAAAATCAAAATTAGGACTGACATAGAAGAGGATACAACCAGTGTTGAGGAAGTGGCAGAGGAGGTCGTTGCCTCAAACGGAAAAATTAGCCTGAAAGTGGTTGATATTAAGACAGGAAAAGCCCTATGGTCGGAGATGATCTTAGCAACTGAAAGAGTGGAAAATGAAATTGGATTTTTCGAAATTGAGACCCTTAACAACGAAGAGATTGAAATAAAATCTCAAGGATACCTACCAGTGAATCTGGTCCTAAATTCTGACTTAAAAATTGGTGTAAATATTGTTGAATTAGAGCCAGTCACAGTTGGATCAACGATCACACTCAATCACGTTCTCTTTAGGCAGAGTACTTCCAAGATGATGGATGGCTCTGAGAAGGAATTGGATCTTGTAGTGGAGATGATGGAGGATAACCCAACCATTAAGATTTTGTTAAAAGGCCATACCGATAGTCAAGGAGATCCAGTTCAGAACATCAGGCTATCAGAGGCCCGAGTCAAGGCTGTGAAGAAATATTTGGTAAGCAAGGGAGTAAACGCCTATCGAATGAGAAGCATAGGGTATGGTGGTAATGCTCCAATTGCCAGTAACGATAGCGAAGAGACCAGAAAACTCAACCGAAGGGTAGAATTCGAAGTAGTAGAGAACTAACTTTCTAAAAATCAAATAAATTTCAATTGGCAATAAACAAAATCCAATAGCTACTAATCAGATCTTCTTGCCGTTTCAAGAGCTCCTTTGACTTGAGATTTCGAAAATTAGACATTGGCATTTATCTGAGATTTACAATTTGAGATTTATTGAGATTTGCTATTTGCATTTTTTTAATATCCCTCAGCATAATTGTCACCTCTGGTATAATCAGCACCACCTTCGAGTTTGCCGTCTTCTCGAACAAGGATACAATCCATTCTCCCCATCGAATCTCTGAATTCAAATCACATGTCCCATTTCGTTCAAACGCTGAATGACAGCATCTTCCACACCATCCTTTTCGATTAAAATTCGATCTGGTAACCATTGACTGTGTGCGCGCTTTGCGTTGACGGCATCTTGCATACCCATTCGGTGATCAATCACGTTCAT
>JBDWQX010000266.1:0-9844 GCA_039986395.1 Cyclobacteriaceae bacterium | reverse complement strand
CTTCCATTTGAAGGTAATTTCTTAGTCGATAGTCATTCCGTTAGCACGTGCTTTTTTCAAAACAGATGCAATGCCAATCTTATTGATCGTTCTCAAGGCAGATGTGGATACTTTTAACGTTACCCATTTATCCTCCTCAGGAATGTAAAACCTCTTTTTTTGCAAATTCGGATTGAACCTTCTCTTCGTCCTATTATTGGCATGCGAAACATTGTTTCCTACCTGTGGTTTCTTTCCTGTGATCTCGCAAACTTTAGACATCTTCTTTTGTTCTTTTGAAAAATGGAATGCAAAATTGACTATTTAATTGGAAACCAGCAAGAAATCATTCTTTTTTAAATCCATACGGACAGTGTCTACAGCCAGATTTACAGCAAAACCCCCTATCAAGATGATATTTTTTGGTAAAGACCATCAATCCATTCTCAAAATACCACAAATCAGCATCTTCCTTTGCTGTTTCCTTTCTACCCATAAACGAAGTAACTACTTTTGCCACTGCAAATAAACGTCAAAGATATGTCAGCAGTAAACACACTCTCAAGCACCGAATTAATGGAAATGGAGAACCGTCATGGAGCTCACAATTACCATCCACTACCTGTAGTTCTGGCCAAAGGAGAGGGTGTCCATGTATGGGATGTTGAAGGCAAAAGGTATTATGATTTTCTGTCCGCGTATTCTGCAGTCAATCAAGGACACTGCCACCCAAGGATAGTCAATACATTAAAGGAGCAAGCTGAGACATTGACTTTGACGAGTAGGGCATTCTACAATGATGTGCTCGGGCATTATGAGAAGTTTATCACCGAGTATTTCGGCTTTGACAAGGTGCTTCCGATGAATACTGGGGCAGAAGCCGTTGAGACAGCAATCAAACTTTGCAGAAAATGGGCATATGAAAAGAAGGGTATCTCAGAGAATCAGGCAAAGATCATCGTCTGCAACAATAATTTTCACGGCAGAACAACTACGATTATCTCATTTTCAAATGATCCAGACAACGGGAATTTTGGACCTTATACGGCAGGCTTTGAAAGAATTCCATACAATGATCTTGAGGCACTCAAGGTGGCGCTGGAAGATTCAAACGTAGCAGGTTTCTTGGTGGAACCTATCCAGGGGGAAGCTGGCGTTATGGTTCCAGATGAAGGTTACCTGAGCGGAGCACACGAAATTTGTAAAAGCAAAAACGTACTGTTTATTGCCGATGAGGTTCAAACAGGTATTGCTCGAACTGGTCGGTTATTGGCTGTTGATCACGAAAACGTCAGGCCAGACATGCTGATCTTGGGCAAGGCGATTTCTGGTGGTGTTTATCCAGTTTCGGCAGTGTTAGCTGATGACGCAATCATGGAGGTTATCAAACCGGGCCAGCATGGATCAACATTTGGTGGAAATCCCGTTGGTGCAAAAGTGGCCATCGCTGCTCTGGAGGTAGTTCATGATGAACGACTTGCTGAAAACGCTCAGAAACTAGGTGAAATTTTCAGGGACAGAATGAACAGACTGGCTGAAAAATCGGACGTTGTTAAGTTGGTGCGAGGAAAAGGTCTGCTAAATGCGATTGTGATCAACGATTCCGAAGATAGCTCAACCGCTTGGGACATCTGTGTGAAATTAAAAGACAATGGCCTTTTGGCTAAACCCACACATGGCAACATTATTCGATTTGCCCCACCGCTGGTAATGACAGAAGAACAACTTCATGAATGCTGCGATATAATTGAAAAAACCATCCTCGGCTGGGAGTAGACCACTGACGTAAAAAGTCTCCTTTGCTGGATTAGTTTTTATTAAATTCATGGTTTAACCCACTAACCATGAAAAGATTACTGCTCTCCACGATCCTTGCCATTGTTTCATCCTTCATCGTCGCCCAAGGCACGATGTTACTTCGGCAGCCTTCTGTAAGCAATGCTAACATCGTTTTTGTCCATGCAAATGACCTGTGGGTAGTCGCTAGAACTGGGGGTGATGCCAGACGGCTAACTTCTTCAGAGGGAGCGGAATCGTTTCCTCATTTCTCCAAAGATGGAAATTGGATTGCTTTTAGTGGTCAATATGATGGAAATACAGATGTGTTTGTGGTGCCACTTCAAGGCGGAGAACCCAAACGACTCACCTATCACCCAGGAGCAGATATCGTCCAAGGCTGGTCTCCAGAAGGAGACGTGGTTTTCAGATCTGGGCGAAAGGCTCAGCCTACACGAATTAACAAATTCTATTCCATATCAGTTGATGGGACTTTTCCTGTAGAACTCCCAATTCCAAGAATTGCGTTCGGGGAAATATCCCCAGATGGAAAATATGCCGCTTACACCCCAATCACATCCTGGGATCCAGAATGGAGAAACTACAGAGGAGGTCAGGCTATGCCAATCTGGATTTTAGATTTAAAAACCAATGAACTAGTCAGAACACCACAACCCGACAAGGAAAGACAACTTGATCCTGTATGGTACAAGGGAGATGTCTTCTTTCTTTCTGAAAACGACTACACAAGCAACATCTGGTCCTACAACATCCAGACGAAAGAATACAAGCAAGCAACATTCCATACCCAATTCGACACCAAAAGTCTTGACGCCACTGAAGACATGATCGTCTACGAACAAGGAGGATATCTTCATTCGCTCATTCCAGAAACTGGTGAACGCAAACAGCTAGAGATAAATGTCAAAGGAGATTTGAATTGGGCACGTGAAAGATGGGAAGACGCTCCTGGCAGTCAACTTCAAAACGCATCGCTTTCGCCGAAAGGACAAAGAGCACTGTTCGAATACAGAGGTGAGATTTTTACAGTACCAAAAGAAAACGGCTCTTGGCGGAACATTTCCAAGTCCTCATTTGCCGACCGATCGCCAGTGTGGTCACCAGATGGGCAGCAAATTGCCTGGTTCTCTGATCGGTCTGGGGAGTACAAAATGATCATCAGTGATCAGTTTGGATCCGAGATCACGAAAACGATCACCCTTCCAAATCCAACATTCTATTTCAGACCAGCATGGTCACCTGACGGAAAATACATCAGCTACACAGATACCGACTTCAATATGTGGGTCCTGGAAATAGCGTCTGGAACAGCCAAGAAGGCTGACACTGAAAGATATGCTCATCCGAATAGATCACTTAATCCTGTCTGGTCTCCTGACAGCAAATGGATCGCCTACGTCAAACTAACTGACGCCCAGTTTAAGGTGGTAAAAGCATATAATGTGGAATCTGAGAAAATTGTGAATATTTCTGACCAAATGGCCGATGCTCTTCCCCCAGTTTGGGACGCTTCTGGCAAATACCTCTATTTTCTTGCGAGCACCACATGGGGTTTGAACACTGGTTGGTTGGACATGAGTTCATACAATATTCCTGTTGTCAGAGGTCTCTACGCAGCTGTACTATCGAAAGACGATGCCTCTCCTCTTCTCCCCAAAAGCGATGAAGAAATGCAGAAAAAAAATGAAGACGAGAAAGATGGAAAAAGTGAGGAGAAAAAACCAGCAGATGTTACTGTTAACATAGATGACGATGTGCTCTCCCGAATAATTGCCATCGACATGCCGTTGAGAAATTACTCAGGGTTGGTTGCAGGGCCTGAAAACGTTGTCTTCCTTGGTGAAAACGTTCCAAACACCCAAGGTATCACACTTCATAAGTACAATCTCGACAAGTTGGAGTCTACGGAATTTATGACCGGCATTCGTTTTGCCCAAACATCTGAGGACAAAAAGCAACTGCTATATCGAGTAGGCGGAAATTGGGGGATCGTTGAGACATCTGGCAAAAGTCAGAAGTCAACAGATGGTCGATTGAAGATTGGCATTAAGATGAAGGTGAATCCGCTTGAAGAATGGCAGCAGATTTATCGAGAAGCATGGAGGTACCAACGAGATTTTCTCTACGTCAATAACACACACGGGGCACCTTGGAATGACATTTATAATTGGTACAAGCCTTGGGTCAATCATGTGAAGCACCGTCAGGACATGAACTATATCGTTGACATCCTAGGTGGTGAAATTGCGGTTGGGCATTCTTACACACGCGGTGGTGATTTTCCCGATCTAGATAATGTTCCAGTCGGACTACTTGGCGCAGACTATACCGTCAATAACGGGTTTTACCAAATAAGCAAAATTTACTCTGGCGAAAATTGGAATCCAGGATTACAAGCACCTCTGGATATGCCAGGAATTAACGTTAAAGAAGGAGACTACTTGCTAGAAGTCAATGGTACGAAATTGGAATCCTCCACGAATCTGTACAGCCTTTTTGAACAAACGGCAGGGCAAGTGACGCAGATCAAAACGGGAAGGTCAACCAAATTAGCTGAAGCAAACACTACAAACGTGCTACCGATAGCTAATGAAAATCGTTTGAGATCCCGCAATTGGGTCGAGGGGAATAGACGGTATGTTTCTGAGAAGACTGAAGGAAAAATTGGCTATACGTATGTTCCAAATACAGGTGGCCCTGGCTACACATCTTTCAACCGCTACTACTTCGCGCAACAAGATAAGCAGGGAATGGTGGTAGATCAGCGAAACAATGGAGGCGGATCCGCCGCTGACTATATAGCAGATGTAATGAATAGAAAACTCTATGGCTATTTCAATAGTAAAGTGGGGGATCACAAACCATGGACCACACCGATGTCTGCCGTTTGGGGACCAAAGGTGATGATCATCAATGAACGAGCCGGCTCGGGAGGAGATTTGCTACCGTACTTATTTAAGTCGATGGACATTGGCACGCTGGTCGGTACCAGAACGTGGGGAGGTTTGGTTGGAACCTGGGACACACCTTTGTTTATTGATGGTGGAAGGATGGTAGCTCCTCGTGGTGGTTTCTATGACGTCAACGGTGAATGGGCAATTGAAGGGACAGGAATCGCACCTGACATTGAAGTAATCCAGGAACCTAAACTTCTTCTACAAGGAAAAGATCCACAACTAGATGCCGCAATAAAAGAAGTACTGAGAAGGCTTGAAACTGAAAAAGTAGAACTCAAGCCCGAACCTGCACCTCCAATTAGGTCAAAAAGAGCGGTTAAGCAGGATTAGGTTGTAATCAAGCAGAGACTTCTTTTCACATTTTACAAAGGCGTGTTAGATTTAAACCATGCGCCTAGTAATCTACCTAACTGCCCTACTGCTTAGTGTCATAAATTTTGCTCAGCAGAAAGAAATTGACAGCATCAAGTTTGCTCTCCCAAAACAAGAACCACTTGATCAGGTAAAGTCTCTGAACGAACTCTCTTGGTACTACAAAAATTCGAATCTGGACAGCTCCCTGCTGCTGGCAAAGCAAGCACTAGCCATCGGACAAAAATTAGAATCTAAAGCAGCTACTTCACAGTCGTACAACAGCTTGGCAAACGTTTATGAGGCAAAGGGATTGCTTGACAGCGCCCTAATTTTTCACAAGAATGCATTTGCCTTGAAGAAAGAACTAGGTGATTCCTTGGGCATGGCTAGCTCTCTAAACAATCAAGGTATTACCTATGACGAACTGGGGAATTATCCAAAGTCCTTGGAAAGCTACTTCCAGTCGCTAAAAATCTACGAATTAAAATCAGAAGAACCATATGACATTGCAATGGTACTTGGCAATATTGGCATCGTTTACAAGAAACAAAAAGAGTTTGAAAAGGTTCTGAGCTACTACCAAAGAGCTCTCTCAATCTATGACGAAGTGAATTCTTCCTTTGGTCAAACGGTAACAAAAGGAAATATCGGTGGAGTACTGCTTCTAATGGGTGACTACGACGGTACAATAAAATATGCCGAAGAAGCTCTCGAGGGATACAGGGCATCAGGCTATACACGATACATTCCTTATCAGCTGGGAAATATTGGAGCAGCTTACGACAGTTTAGGACAAACCTTGAAAGCTCGTGAACTTTACAAGCAATCGGAAGAGCTGCACGAAAGTCATCAGAATCTATTTGAGCTTGCCAACACCTTAAGTTCTTTGGCAGGTAATTTTCGTAAAACGAAGGACTTTGGCTCAGGTGTTGCCGCTGCCAGGAAGGCACTCAATTATGCCCGCCAAGTTGATGCGAAAGAATTTGAGGCAAAAGCACTATTTGAATTATCCAGGAATCTAGAAGGTAGCAAGGAATACCGTCAAGCGATAGCAGCCCTAACGAGATACACGGCACTAAGAGATTCCCTATCGGAAGAAACTAAAACCAAACAGATATTTGAACTTCAAACGCAATACGAAACAGAGAAGAAAGAGCAGCAGATTATTGTTCAGAATGCTCAACTTTCCGAGCAAGAATCAGAAATTAAACGAAATCAACTACTCCTTTACTTTTCGCTTTTCGCCATTCTCCTTCTGGCAGTCATCGTATTTCTTTGGAGGAATCGTCTGGAGAAAAAGCAGCAAATTCAACTTCAAGATCAGAAGCTTGCTGCTCAGGAAGCTGAAATCAATGCCACCATTTCATCTCAAGAAAAGGAAAGAGCGCGCTACGCTCGTGATCTTCACGATGGTTTTGGTCAAATGATATCAATACTTAACATGAATTTGAACACGCTAAGGAAAGCGAGACAATCAAATGAAAACCAACAGTTATTTAGTGCTTCAACAGAGGTCGTTGATGGTATGTACAAAGAGCTCAATAGCATCTGCTTCGATCTCATGCCTCAGACATTAATAAAGCATGGACTCGGTCAAGCATTGGTTGAATTTGCTTCGCGGGTAAATCAGTCAAAGCAAGACCTTCTTGAAATCAACACATTTGGGCTTGAGTCAAGACTTTCTGAAATTCAAGAAATCTCTTTGTACCGCATTTCTCAGGAGTGGATCAACAATACCCTCAAGTATTCTGACGCAGATAACATATCGCTGCAGATCACTAGAGACGAAAACGAAGTGACTCTGTTGATCGAAGACAATGGATCTGGTTTCGATAAAAGTCTGCTCCTACAAAGTCAAGGTTATGGTTGGAAAAACATGAATATTAGGGCAAAAATTATTAACGGGGTAATTGAACTGGAAACAACCGCAGGAAAAAAGGGAAGTACTTTAATTTTGAATGCACCGTCCAATCATCAAGGTAAGGGTACTGAAAATACCGTCTCCATGGTATAGTAAAAAAGTCTTTTGACATCTTCTTTGGCCATGTGAATTGGCTATCTTTCAAGTCTCGGAAATCTCCCCTAATGAAAATCTTCCTTACAGACGATCATGCCATTTTACTGAGCGGACTTGCGAAAATTTTGTCGGCCGAGGATGATTTCGAAGTTGTTGGTACCGCTACCACCGCCCGGGAGACTTTTGAAAAGTTGACTCGAGTGTCTCCCGATCTCTTGATTACCGATTACAACCTACCTGACGAGGACGGTCTTGCTATAGTAAGAAAAGTAAAGCAGAAGTATCCAAATCTGAAAATCATGGTTCTAAGCATGCACGATGAAGCTCACCTTGTTCAGGAGATACTAAAAGAAGGGATCAATGGCTACTTACTAAAAAAGGACTCTCAGGATGAATTGATTAACGCGGTTCGATCAGTTCGAGATGATAAAATCTATCTTAGTTCGGATATAAACTCTCTTTTGATTAAGGGCTTAAACGGAGCAAATGATCAGAAATTATTGACCGACAGAGAACGAGAAATTCTCAAACTCATTTCAAACGAATACACCAACAAACAAATGGCGGATGAGTTGTTCATCAGTGAACGGACAATCGAAACACACCGCAAAAACATCTTTCGTAAGACAGGCACCAATAATCTGGTAGGCCTCATCAAGTACGCTTACGCCAATAATCTTATTTGATCTACGTGTTTCATGGTATATTAAAATGCCTCCGTTAGGGGATAATTTTTAGATCAATCACAATCCAATTTTGGGTCATGATAAAACTAAATATTATCGCCATGAAAAAAATGAATTTAATACTAGCAAGCCTTCTAATTGGAGGAATGCTACAAGCTCAACAAATCGAGGACTTTGATCTCACAAAAGGAGCAGGAGCTTATGGTCACAAAAAGCTAAAGGATGCGCCCAAAAGAGTCTTTATAGCAGAATTCTTTATCAATTATCAATTGATGTACTCAGCCGCTGAAGTTGCTCGAGGTGGTTCCCAGATGGGTGGGGGCTTCAGGGGAGATGCCAAAGCAAGCCTTACATTGGGCATTCCCGGCATTTCTACAGAAAAACTCCAAGAAAGTGTAGACAACTTGTACAAAGAGTATACTGATAAATTAAAAACTGCAGGGTTTGAAATCATTGAAGCAGAAGAAGTAGCTGCTACTGAGTATATGTCTGAATGGAATAGATCGAAAGGTGGAACTATAAATGAAGCACAAAATCCTGGTTATCTGAACGTTACACCAACTGGATATGAGTTCTTTTATAAAAAAATAACGAAAGATGGTAGAGGAAAAGGAACATTTTTAGACTATACACCCAAGTTATCAAAGGCATTAGGAGGAGCTATAATCGCAAAAGTTAACTTAGTAATACCTGTATTTGAAGATGGAGAATCTCAAGCGAGTAAAGCATTGGCAAAAACGGCAGGGGGTGTTGCTAAAGTAGTTGCCAGGGCAAACTATAGAATATCTCCTAGCGAGTGGGTGGCAACCAAGACCTTGAAAGGAGGGTTTTCAATCACTTCTTACAGTAACTTCGGTCACACTGAAAGCATGAAAAAACAAGGCTTTGCAAACTACACAATCAAAAAACCTGTAAAAATAGAAGGTGTCTTCGATCCAAAGAAAAAATATAAAGCCGTCGAATCAGCCGCATCTCAAATGTCTGGTACAAATATGGGTGCATTTACTATTTTCAATGTTGATGATAGAGAATTGAACAGAGTACAGGCGGTTGAATGTGATCCGGAAAAATTCTTAAACGGAGCTTATGAAGCCTCTCAAAAATTCATTATGAAATCAATGAATAGCTTTCTTGATTTTGCTACAAAATAAGGTATCCACTTCAATACCTAAACCTCACAAATCATGGTGATGTATGGCTTGTGAGGAAAGAACCCTGATCAGTTGATCAGGGTTCTTCTATTTATCTCTTTACCAACTTCTTAGAGTACACAGAACTACCCGATTGCAGGTTCAGCATGTAAACACCAGTTGGCAAATTTTCTACTCTGAATTCCACAATCTGATTATGGCTATCAATTGTCACCTCTCTTGTACTTATGATTCTACCATCAATACTTAAAATTTCAGCTTCGTAGTGTCCGGCTGAGAGATTTGAAATACGCGCAACGTTAGATGTCGGGTTAGGGAACATGTAAAAATCCAATGCCCCACTTCCCCTGAATTCAACTCTTCTAATTCCCAAATTTTCTCTGGTCCCATCAAAGTCCACTTGTGTCAACTGATAGTATTGGTATCCCTCTACCGGATTCTGATCAAATATCTTATACTCAATTTGCTGACTAGAGTTTCCCGATCCTGCAACCACTTCCATTACTTCAAAAGATTCTCCATCAATCGATTTTTCCAGCACAAAGTGATCGTTATTCAATTCCGACTCCGTCTTCCACTGCACACGTACTGAATTCTCACGAGGGGTCGCTTCAAAGGAAAGTAGTTCAACAGGTAAAGGAGCACCATGTGAACTGATACTGAACGGTGAAAAATCCATAACATTCAATGCCTGGACGGAATAAATCATGTCAGTAATATGTTCAGTAGATCCGGCACTCCCAACAAACTCCCAACGCATATCTGTGACTGCGTCATAGTGATTGATCTGAGCACTCTCATTAACAAATTCATCTCCCTCAGTAGAGGAATTCCAAAACAAGCTGAGATTGGAATCTCCCGAACTCGTAGTAATGTCCCACGTTTTATTTACATCATTTACCT
>JBDWQX010000265.1:0-2932 GCA_039986395.1 Cyclobacteriaceae bacterium | reverse complement strand
TGGATGATTCCACCAGAAATGCATACTACTCCTACGTTTGGCAGTTGGATGAAGCAACACGCACACAATATCTAGCTAGTCTGCAAAGTGCTCCTGAAAAAGATTCTTTGTCACCAATAACTACGCAAACACCAGCAATAGACTACTATTCTTACGCTGGCGAAAAGAATGTGCCTTGGAGAGTAAAAGGTAGAACCAAGTATGGTGTCGTGAAATATGAACCATATTGGCTGAAAAAATACCGCATGCGTACTGCACCGATGGAAAATGTATACTCACCAAAACCTCCGGAGCCTGTGAGAACAGATTATGTAGCCACCGAGACAACGGATTCTGTAGCTGTTGATTCCTTAGGAGTTGCATCGCTTGATTCCCTAGAAGTGGACTTGGTAGCACTTGAGGAGCAAGCAGTGGCAGAGGAAGAGGAGCCACAAAAATATCTACATGAGTATGATCCTCAGGATAATTTTAATGTCGAGCAGGAGTATTACAATAAGTATTACGGTGAAAAACTAATTGACCGCAGACCAAAACCAAAAGTTCAAGCCACACAAGCTGCAGATTCTTTGGCTACTGCTATTCCAGATTCCCTGCAGGACAAGAAGTTTTCATTCAAAGGACTCTTTAGGAAAAAGGAAAACGAACCTGACTCCACTCAGGTAATACCAGCAGAGCTAGAAGTCGAGGACACTGGCAATGACTGATGCTCCCAAAGTATCAATTGTTCTACCATTTCATAATTCAGAATCTACTTTAGAAAAAGCCATACAAAGTATTGTTGGTCAATTCTTTATAGATTTCGAACTTCTACTGATTGACAACAGATCCACCGATGGTAGTTCAGCTATTGCTGAGGAATTTTCAAAGCGAGATTCGAGAATACAACTAATTACTGAAAATCAAATAGGAGTAGTGTTTGCTGCCAATAATGGCATGTCAAAATCCCGAGGTGACTACATAGCCAGAATGGATGCCGACGACATTTCCCTTCCAAATAGAATAAGAGACCAAGTCAAGGTACTCGATACTCAACCAGAGATTGGACTCGTATCTGGTCAGGTTAGGTATGCAGGTGATGATTCCAATGGTGGTTTTGTTAGATATGTTCATTGGTCCAACGGGATTTCTAAGGAGGAGGAGTTATACCTCAATCAGTTTGTAGAGTATCCAATAGTCAATCCCTCGATCATGTTTAGACGAGAGCTTTATGAAAAATATGGTGGCTATGAAGACGGGAGTTTTCCAGAGGACTACGAGTTTTTTCTGAGGTTACAATCGTACAATATTCGAATGACTAAGACTGATTCGGTGGTCTTGGAATGGAATGATTTACCCCATCGATTGACAAGGACCTCTGACAAATACACACAGGAAGCTTTTTTTAAGATAAAGGCTAAATATTTAGCCAAATGGCTAAAAAAGAATAACCCAAGACATCCTCGAGTGATGATTTGGGGTGGAGGAAAGCTGGCAAGGAAGCGAAGTAAGTACCTTCAGCAGTATGGTATCGTCATTGATTCGTTCATTGATGTACGCAAATCAAACAAGCCAGAACTGATCTATTACAAAGACTTTGACCTGTTCAAAAGTGCTTTCATTCTCTCATATGTATCCAGCTGGGATGCGAGAGATCTTATACGCTCATTCCTGAATGAACATGCATGTATTGAGGGAAAGGACTATCTAATTTGCGGTTAGTTGTCCTAAAATTTTTAGTATTTGAAAAAAATTACTAATTTTATAATCAAATACTAGTATATGTCTCCATACAACGACCTGATTTTAGATGACCACTACAAACTTCGGATTACTTCAAAGAAGTTGAAATCTGGAAATTATCAGGTGAAGTTCTTTGCCTCTGTTAAAAGGAGACGGGAATTGTATGGGTATCTGCTAGTGGGGGCGGACGAGACGCTCAAAAATGTAATACGCAAGATCAGAAGCAGGCTTCATTCATTGGACGTTGAAGAAGATAAGAAATACTTTGATGTGTACAACCTTAGAAATGAAGCAGTTCACGAACCCAACTTTATGATTTTTCAATAATGGCGATGATTCCAAACAACATTAAATTTCTTCGAAAGAAATTTGGCTATACTCAAGAGACCTTTGCTGAAGCACTGGACATCAATAGGCCATCAGTTGGTGCATATGAGGAGGGTAGAGCTGATCCTAGATTAACAACACTTTCCAAAATGGCGGAGCTTTTTAAAGTTTCCGTTGACGAACTGATCAATGATGATCTAACTCAGGAGAATCATATTCCTAAACAGAATGTGAAGATTCTTGCCGTTACTGTTGATGAAGCTGAGGAAGAACACATTCAGCTTGTTCCTACAAAAGCAGCTGCAGGGTATACAAATGGCTATGCAGATCCTGAGTATCTCACAGATCTGCCAAAGTTCAATCTGCCTGTGTTACCTAAGTCTGCTACTTATAGAGCATTTGAAATTCAAGGTGATTCGATGTTGCCGATTGTTTCTGGAAGCATAGTCGTCGGAAAGTACATCGAGCAACTCAGCGATATATCCAATGGTAAAACGTATGTGCTCGTTACCAAATCAGAAGGAGTAGTATATAAGCGGGTCTTCAATTACATCAGTGAAAAAGGCAAACTATACCTCGTTTCTGATAATCGCTCTTTTGATGCTTATGAACTAGATCCAGAAGATGTTGTGGAGGTTTGGGAAGGAAAAGCGTTCATAAGTTTAGAATTTCCTGATCCAAACTCTGCTAATGAACTATCGATGGATCAACTGGCAAGTATGATTGGAAATCTTCGTAATGATGTGGAGAAGTTAAAGCACGGTTAAACCTCTTCCATCTCGCACTATGCTCTTCAAATTGATCAAATTGTAGTAGTGAAACAATAATACGTTTTCAGAATTATGACCTGAACTATTCAAGTTAATTTTGCTGCTAATGCGGCAGC
>JBDWQX010000264.1:0-13205 GCA_039986395.1 Cyclobacteriaceae bacterium | reverse complement strand
ACGCCAGATTCAACAAGCCTTTTTAAACTTTCGGCTGCAAAATCTGGCGTTCCTAAAAATATGATTCTAAGTTCCTTGCTCATTCGTGACGCAAAGAAATAGAACCTGCAATTACTTTATAAGAGATCGAAGTTTTAATGTGTAAGATTTCTCTTCGCCGCCCTGGAGCACTACAAGCTCAGCGGTCTCTCCATCCTGACGAAGCAATTTTTTAACATCGGCCATACTGATCTCACTCATTGTTTTTCCATTCACTTTCATAAGTTCTGAATCAACCGGAATGCCTGCCTCAGATGCTGGGCTATTATCGAACACATGGTGGATTAAGACCTTGTTTTTGTCATGATCTTTTTGGATTTCAATCCCACTGCAGTTGACATGGAATTTCTCTCCCCATCTGCTGTTTCTATTTAGGTAGAGCATGCCGTCTGGCACGTCTATGGTAATGTTATACATCCTCCAAATTTTGCTTCCAATAATCCCGGAAACTTTTTTATCACCTTGTATCCCAGCACTTGAGGCACTGATACCAATTGGCAAATCTTCTATTTTCTGCTTCCCAAAATTGAGTGAGAGAACATGACCTTCATAGTGCAAGCTTTCTTCTTCTGAAATTCCCATTACATGATAAGAATAGTGTTTCCCTGTTTTGTTAACTACATCATACTTCTCTGCGTAGGGTGAATTGAAATCAAGTGTAGTGCCTGCTCCTGTCATCACGTAGAAAGTTCCAGGGTGTGACTCATTGTTATTCAAAACAACACTACCCTTTATAACAGGAATTGAAATGTTCAAATCAAAGGGGATAGCATCACCCGTTTTAGGGACTTTCCCATGATCGTAAATGTTCATCGTTTTGTCATCATAGTTTATATGAACAGAGTGATGGAATAAAAGATCATATCCGAGAATACCATCAATATCATGGCCCAAGCTAATTTCAAGGTGATTAAGATCTGTTGTGTAGACCTTAATATTTTTCTCCATTTCAAAATGATTAATGGCAAGCGTATTGTGCTTGATTAAGTGCCAAACAGATTTTGTCTGATTGAATGCGACCTGCTTCTTGTTTAGCTTCATTCTGTCAGCAACATCCAAGTCAAGTACGGTAAGACCTGACCCTGTATCAAAGATAAAATCGAGTGGTTCTGAATCATCGATGCTTACCTGGATGATGATGTGGTCTCCATATAACTCAAATGGAATACTTGTGATAGGCATCTGAGCATTTGCAGTTAGCGTGCAAACAAATGCTACTAAATAGGCTAATTTTTTCATTGGTAATTCTTTTTTGTAGTGCCGGTTAACTTGTCACAGGTTGGAAAAACAAGTAAAATGTTTATGTATTGCTAATTTAATACTTTGAACCGAACATTTACCGAATGTTTTATGTTCGCTAAAAAAGAAATATGAAGAAACGAATTTGGTTAATAACCGGCTGCTCTACTGGTTTTGGTAGAGAGTTGACAAAAGTGGTTGCCGACAATGACGAAATGGTTGTTGGGACTGTACGAAAACAAGAACAAGTAAGCGAGTTTGAAGCGATCAATCAGGACCTTGTAAAGGGAATAGTTTTAGACGTCCAGAACCAAAGCAGCATTGATGCAGCCAAAAAAATGATTACCGATGTTTATGGAAGAGTAGACGTTTTGGTAAACAATGCAGGATACGGAACAATTGGTGCGCTAGAGGAAACCTCAGATGAGGAAATAGTGAGACAATTCGACGTGAATGTATTTGGCGCAATCAGAATGCTAAAATTGGTTTTGCCGTTTATGAGAAAGCAAAGGTCAGGTAACATTCTAAATATTACATCAATCGCTGGATTGAATGGCTTCCCAGGCATCAGTATTTACAATGGGAGCAAATTTGCTCTGGAGGGAATAGGAGAGGCTCTTGCAGCAGAAACGAGACATCTAGGAATCAAGGTTACCAATGTTGAACCTGGACCTTTCAGAACAGACTGGGCAGGAAGATCAGCCACTTACAACGAATCTAAGATTAGCGATTACGAGGAGAGCGCAGCAAAGAATTTGAATAGCATAAAAAGTGCAAGTGGAAATCAAATAGGTGATCCGGTTAGGGCAGTGAAGGCAATGTTTGAACTAACGAAACTGGAAAACCCTCCTGTTCACCTACCGTTGGGTGGCCCTGCCTATAATCGAGTTGGGATCAAGCTTGCTGAGTTTAAAGAAGAGATCGAGAAGTTCGAGTATCTAGGAAAACCCACCGATTACTCGGAAGACGAACTAAAAGCCTTAGAGAAATGAATGCAGTAAACATTAAAGAAAAATTCAGCTTATTTTCTGAAAATTGGACACCCAAAATAGTTGGTGAACTCAATCAGCAGCAGGTCAAACTTGCCAAGCTAAAGGGAGAATTTGTTTGGCATAGCCACGAAGATGAAGATGAGCTCTTCATGATTTTCAAAGGCACTTTAATTATGGAATTCAGGGACCGTACCGAGACGCTGAAGGAAGGGGATATGCTGATCGTTCCGCGGGGAGTAGAGCATTTCCCAAGAACGGAGGCCGGAGAAGAGGTATGGGTGCTACTATTTGAGCCAGCTGCGACCAAGCATACAGGGGTTGTTGAACATGAGAAAACTGTTCACGACCAAGAATGGATTTAGCGAATCGACTTTACGAAACTCCTTGATGCAACGCGACTCTATTGCCTTCTGTATCTTCAAAGTGCCCGCAAAATCCATGTTCTCCAATACTGAACTTAGGGTTAATGATTTTCCCCCCAGCATCTACAACTTTGACGAGAACATCGTCGATCTCTGGAACAGAGAAATAAACCAGCGACCCGTGATGTGAAGGCGTGTAATTTTCATTTTCAATCAACGTGCCTGTTGCGCCAGGCGCTGTATGATCAAAGGGAAACCAACCCATCTTGGCGTTGCCCATTTCGTTTATAGTGATCTCGTAGCCTAGGATGGTTTCGTAAAATTGTTTGGCTCGATCAAGGTCAGTGACAGGGATCTCAAACCAGTTAACTGGATTATTCATATTGAAAAATTAACGAGTTATGTGGAATAATCAGCGATTCTTAGCCTATGAATTTAAGGCGACAGTTACGAAAATATTTTCTTCAAACTAAAACGCCTTGAGAACACCGCCTGATCTTCCTCATTGTTTCTACGCTCTTTAAAAATGGTGGAATGGTCTTCCAGACCACGATTAACCTCTGACTTCGGCCGACCATTGGAATAGTAGTATAATGCTAATGATTTTCTGCTCATCCCTTCAGGACACTTCAGAGGATCAGGATGACCATGATACGAGAAGTCTGTAGTTGAGAAAATTGCCATCGTATTAAATTTTGGTAGAATCTTTTTTTCACATTTTTCCATTTGAGTGCCCCAAAGTTCAAAATGACCGCCATACTCTTCTTTCCAGTCTTTGTTAAGATAGACAAGCACGTTAATCCTTCTATCGAGTCCCAACATTGGGTGCTTGTTGAAATCAGCATGTACTTTGAGAAGGCCGTCCTTTTTTATTTCATGTTGACCTCCACCAACAAAATAAGGATCTCCTACCAATGACTCCTTGATTCCTGTTAGCGTTTGCAGAAAATTCAAAAAAACCTCAGAGTTTAGAAAATGCATGAATCTTTTTGTTTCAACTCCAAATGTGGTCTCTCCCTTTGCTGCAAGTTTTATTTCTTTTTTGTTCTTAAAGGCTCGCGCATTTGTTTGAGAAAGATCTGGAAATTCAGCAAGGACGGAGTCCAGAAAACTTTCGTTGAAAAAATCCTCAAAATGGATATTCGGAAATGGAAAGGCGCTTTTATACTCCTTCGCATGAGATTTTGCGATCTCTCCGAGATTTTTGTTTGTGATACCTAGATAGCTCATGTGTAATAACGTTAGATTCAAAAATTTGATTCTCAACGAAATTTAATAAGCAGCGCAGGCGGACTAAGGTAGATGAAGTCTACGTAAGGTCTACAGTATCTTTGGAGGAATTAATAAGTCAATTTTCTTAGAAAACTACCTAGAAAAAAGACGAGCCTGTGATGTCAGTGAGCAATTCCAGCGCAGCAATTCCAGTGGCTGAATTACCCTTTTTGTTCAATTTTGGACTCCAAACAGCAACACTATACTTTCCTGGATAGATAGCCGCAATGCCACCACCAACGCCGCTCTTTCCGGGTAGACCAACACGAAAAGAAAATTCACCCGCTTCGTCATAGAATCCGCAGGTAAGCATCAATGCATTGATCCGCTTTGTTCGCTTTGAAGTAAAAACTTCAGTTCCTTTGGGTAGTAACTTTCCATGGTTTGCATAAAGAGTAAATGTCTCTGCAAGTTCTTTACATGACATACTTAAGGAGCAAGTATCAAAGTAAAAATCAAGCACCTCTTCTACATCGTTTTTAATGTTGCCATGTGATTTGATCAGGTTAGCCATGGCACGATTATGATACCCTTCTTCCTTTTCTGATTTAGCTATTTTCTCATCATAACTGATTGTGGGACAACCTGAGATTTGATGAACGAATTGGAGATACTCTTCTTTTGGATTTTTCAGGTGACTGATAAGCGCATCACAAATAACCATAGCCCCTGCGTTGATTAGGGGATTTCTTGGTCTTCCGTTCTCAAACTCAAGCTGGACCAAGGAGTTGAAAGGGTCACCAGAGGGCTCCACGCCAACATTTTCCCAAAGTGCTTCTCCCTCTTTCAATAAGGCAAGGCTCAACGAAAAAACTTTTGAAATACTTTGTATGGAAAACCTCTCTTCGCAGTCTCCAAAGAATGCCTCGTTGCCTTCCAGATCACATAAATACATGCCGAACTTTTCACCTGGAATCTTCGCCAATTCTGGAATGTAGGCGGCTACTTCGCCGCTTATTTGAGAACAATCCACCTGTTGGTCAATTGCATCTAAAATTTCTTGGTATTTCATGGGCGATATGCGGCTGCTAAACCGATCATTTAATTGTTTCCTGACTGGGTGGGAGTCAATCGTAAAGTAAATAGGATTCTCTCATCTCTCGGAATTTAGCCAAACCACTGGACCAAGATTGACGAATTTCCTGCTCGGACATTCCAGCTTCAATTTGCTTTTGCAGCTCGTCAGTGCCTGAAAGTGTTTTGAAGTAGCTATTGAAGAAATCAGATCTGTCCATCTTTTTGTACGCATCCAGTAGCAATGACAGATTCAGTTCATATACAGGAGTATTTGATGCAAAGGATAGGCCGTTGCACTTTATATCCTCGAGAGGTGGCCATTTCGATCCCTCCATTGATACAGGAGTAAATTGATACGAGGAATCCGGGTAGTCTGGGTGCCCAATTTGTTGGAATGGATAACTGGTCCCTCGACCAACGGACATGATTGTTCCTTCAAAGAAGCAAAGACTTGGATACAAGGAAATACTCAAATCATTTGGGAGATTTGGAGAAGGTTTTATTGGTATTGGATACTCACTTTGGTGATTCCAATTTTTGTTTTTGACCACACGTATCTCACAGGCAATGCCATCTGATAGCCAGCCTTCTCCGTTGATCATTCTTGCATATTCACCTATAGTCATACCATGAACCACTGGAACTGGGTGCATACCCACAAAGGAGCTAAATGCTGTGTCAAGAACAGGCCCATCAACGTAGCTTGCATTGGGGTTTGGTCGGTCCAGGATGATCATCGGAATTCCTAGTTGGGCGCAAGCTTCCATCACATAGTGCATGGTACTTATGTAGGTGTAGAATCGAGCTCCAACATCCTGGATATCGAAGAGCATTACGTCAATGTTGGCAAGTTGATCAACGTTTGGTTTTTTATTTTTTCCGTAAAGAGAGATGAGTTCAAATGGCTTATCGTTTTCCTTGTACTCGATCACCACCCCATCACTTACTGTACCTGTGAATCCGTGCTCTGGCGTAAAGACTTTGTTTAGTTGTACACCCAGACTGAGTAGTGTATCAACAAGGTGTGTGGACTCAATAAGGGAGCTATGATTTACCGTTACTGCAACAGTCTTATTGTTAAGATTTGGTAGATACTCCTCTAATTGGTATGCACCAGGAAGAACAGAAACCGATTGATGATCTTTATTTTGCTCGCCACTTGTCGAACAGCTGCTAAGGATAAGTAAAGCAAAAAAGCACTTGTATACCATAATGTTCACAAGGTAAAACACTTAATATTGTATTTAAATGATCTAGGTTCTAAAAACTTCGACCTGAGCGCCAGAGGATGAATTTCCCATATTTTATATCAAACAGAATTTCGAAAGAAAGCGGTGGATCATTTTCGACTATCATCAGCAAAATTGCTGTGATAAGTATTGCGCTTGGGCTCTCAGTTTTGATCATGTCGTTTATGATCCTCTATGGTTTTAAGAATGAAATAAAGGACAAAATCTTCAGCTTCAGTGGTCACCTAATCATCAGCAAGTACACACTGTCAACCTCTTTTGAGGAGACCTCCATTGTCGTGGATGATTCGCTCATAAACCTGGTGGAGAACTACCCATTGACCAGTAGAGTGCAGCCGTTTGCTATGAAGGCAGGATTGTTGAAAACAGATGAGGAAGTGCAGGGTGTGATTGTCAAAGGGGTAGATAGCTCTTTCGATACCGTCAGTTTTGCCAAACATTTAATTAAAGGAAGATTTCCTGATTTCTCAGGCGAGAAGTACTCTACTGAAGTTGCGCTTAGTAATAAAATCGCTACTTATTTGAAACTTGTGGTAGAGGACGAGGTGCTGATCTACTTTGTCCAAAACCCTCCAAGATTTCGACGATTGCAGGTGACTGGAATCTATGAGACAGGTTTGGAAGAATTTGACGAGAAAATAATTATCGGGGATCTAGATCTGGTAAGAAGAATCAATAACTGGCCTGACTCAATTGCGGGTGGGTTAGAGGTCTTCATTACGGATACGGACGAGTTGGAGAAGGCGGAGCAGGACCTGTTCAATTCTGTAGATATTGATTTATATGTGGACAAAGTCTCTGATCGGTTTATTCAGATCTTTGATTGGCTAAACTTGCTGAATCGAAATGTGGTGATCCTTCTTACGATTATTCTATTTGTGAGCGGAACAAGTATTATTTCGATTATGCTGATTCTGATCATGGAAAGAACGCAAATGATTGGAGTGTTGAAGGCCTTAGGTTCAAGCAATAAATTTATACGGAACGTTTTCCTTTGGAATGGAGTGCAGTTGATTTCAAAGGGACTGCTGCTGGGAAATTTGATTGGAATTGCGTTAGGGGCACTACAGTATTTTCTTAAAATAGTCCCACTGGATGCGGCGAATTACTACATGAGTCATGTGCCCATTCAGTTTGACTTTTTAACCATTCTATGGTTGAATCTTTCGGTGTTGGGGCTGATAGGGTTAACGCTGTTAATCCCCGTATCGATTATTTCAAAGGTCCAGCCTATTGAGGCTATTCGATTCGACTAGACAGGTTCGTATTTTCTAAAGAGACTTTTGATTTTCATTTCGATGACGCCGAAAACTGCCTCCTTAAAGATTCCGCTAGACATCTTGGAAGTTCCTTTGGTTCTGTCGGTAAAAATTATTGGTACTTCGATGACCTTGAAGCCATGTTTCCATGCGTTGAATTTCATTTCAATCTGAAATGCGTAACCAATGAAATTGATCCTGTCGGGGTTGATCGTTTCTAATACCTTTCGTGAGTAGCATTTGAAACCAGCGGTGGAGTCTTTGAATGGCATTCCAGTAACAAGTCTTACATAAATGCTGGCGAAATATGACATTAAAACTCTGCCCATTGGCCAATTAACAACATTTACTCCTCGAATGTACCTAGAACCAATCGCCACGTCATTTCCTTCTCGGCACTTTTCTAGTAGACGTACCAAATCCTCTGGATTATGCGAAAAATCAGCATCCATCTCGCAGATGAAGTCATAGTTGTTCTTGAGAGCCCACTGAAACCCAGAAATATAGGCGGTTCCAAGTCCAAGTTTTCCCTCGCGCTCAATAATGAAGATACGCTCTGGATTTGCTGCAATAGCTGTCTTGACGATGTTTCCAGTTCCGTCGGGAGAGTTATCATCAACAATTAGGATATCAAATGAAGGATCTAAACGCAGCACTTCGTTGATGATCGCTTCAATATTTTCCTTCTCATTATAGGTAGGAATTACTACAATATTCTTAGTCATGCAAGGTCCCTCATACTAGATGCTAAACTTGGTTGCATCAAAAATAGTTGCAAATAGTTTAGCCCAAGTATAGAACAAAATGGTAATAGTAGACTCTGACTGCATTAATCACGGAAAAGCCTCAATCAGTGGCTAGCATTTCTTGTAAACTGCAATCTTAGAATTAGATAGGGCAGTCAATGTCATCTTGATTCTCATCCCAGCAATGATATTCTTCGTCGTCAAACAGGAGAAAATCTTTGATTCTTCCGTTTTTGTTAGTGCTACTCCATTCAATCTCTGTGGTATTGCTCTTTGTACTTGAGAAAATCTCATAAAGCCGATCGTAGTCACCGACGTTGTCAACTTGAAAAAATATTGAACTTCCGTTACCGATGTTCTCTGCTGCAATATTCTCATATTTAATATCTGCCAGCTCTCCAGACAATGAGCGATTCCAATCAACTTGTATGAAAGGTTTGACCATTGTAGGATCCTGATTCAAGATCCATTGGCCCGACAATCCGTCCAGTGCAGATGTACCTGAATACCAATTGAAGTCCGTAAAAAGTCCTGGACTAGTGATAAACATGTCCCATTCTACTGCATCGGTTGTTAGTTTACCAACAAGTCTTGCTTGATATTCTGCGCCAAAAACAGTGTGGTCATACTCCCAAACCCATCCTTGAATATCTGTGTCAAATGTAGGTGTATGATTAAAAGATTCTGCGAAGGATGCTACAGGGATTGCAAAAGTAAGTGTGATCGCACCATTCCAGAACGCTACGTTGAACACAGAAAATCCCCAGTTTGCTTTTGTGGCCGTTCGCCCACCTTCATCCTCAACCGTGAAATCAAAATCCATCACCAAAGTAGAAAGGGGTGGAATTTCGGGAGCAACCCCAGGATCAACATCGGAATCTGAACTGCAATTTGTGAGCAGAAGTGGGCTGACTAAAAAAAGCCCAAGAATGATTGTGGCTAAGTTCTTCATAGTAATATTTTGTTGTGAGACGTTTGACAAATACAAAGTCTGCGATTATGGTAATGACAAATTTCGTCCTAAATACCCTCAATTAAATACTTGAATCCTAAAAATTGTAAAAAACCTGGATATCCGATTTCTACGTAAAAAGTTTGATATCAATTAAATTGCGGCAGCAATGAACTATTGGAGCAGCCTGCTCAATGTTTCAATACTTCAAAATTGCTAAAAAACGCACAGCTCTTATAGATAACTAAATGCCGAACAAACAAATAACAGGAGCTCACTTAGAAGTATATCAGGAGATGGTAGAGGAGGCTTTGGAAAAAGCTGCAAGAGCAATGGGGCAGATGCTGCGAATCCGCATGAAGTACGATCTCATGGATTTCGGACAGGGATTGCTTGAGCCGATCGACGAATTTGATTTGCTCGGGAGATTTAAGGTCAACATCGTCAAGGTTGCCTTCGAAGGAGAAATCAGAGGAGCTTTCTATTTTATCATCAACGTTCATGAAACAGAGCTGATCAACAGGGTATGCTTACCTGAAACGATTACCACGACCAGAACATCTGAGACCACCAACATGAAGAATGACTTCATGACGGAGATTGAAAACCTGATAGCCTCCATGTCGATTACTGAGATTTCGGAGTTTCTGGGTGTCCAACTTCACATGCAAGTGCCGCAGATGAGAACGATGAAAGGAGATGAAGTGAACGAGTACCTGGACAATCAGAACAATGTAAACAGAACAGATTTTTTTGTGAAATCTACCTTGAAAGGCGTAGTTGTAAATATTTCGCCCTACTTCATTTGGATGATTGACGAAAATTTCATCAAAGTATCTAGCCAGAATATCGTAGTCTAGTACCTCCCATTTTTTATGTTTTTATCTCAGGTTATCTGAATCCATGTTCAGATACAGAAGGTTGTTTTGAGAACTTTGTGCCAGTTCTATGCAATACCAACTAATACCCGTTTACTACAGCTTAGGCTTCCTTTTTTCCACTTATCACTAAAACCCCAAAAATTGTAACAAAGAGGCTTCCTTTTTCATTAATAGACAGGACTAACGCAAACTAAGAAATGAAAAGGAAACTAATCGTCACACTGTCTACTATCGGAATTCTGGTGCTGGCAATCATGCTAGCTGGCATGTTCGCAGGCCAAAAAAAGGAGCCTGAGAATATAGAGCCGCCAGTAGTAATCAAAACCGTCGAAACGAGAAAAGTCAATTATGAAAACCTGAAGACAAACGTAGTTACCTACGGTAGAGTTGAGACTGCTCAATCGCTGGATCTGCTGTCAGAAGTTTCGGGAAGAATGATCGAAGGAAAGATCCGTTTGAAAGAGGGTGAGAGGTTCACTAAGGGAACACTCCTTTTTTACATTGACGAACAAGAGGCTTCTTTAAACCTGAAATCACAGAAAAGTAATTTCCTGAGAGATTTGGCGGGAATACTTCCAGATTTGAAAATTGATTTCAGCGATAATTTCGATACATGGCAGGCGTACTTTAATGCGCTCGATATCGATGCTAAGTTTCCGGACCTTCCAAAAACTAGCTCAGAAAAGGAAAAGACGTTCCTTGCTACTAAAGGTATTTACTCTACTTACTACTCGATTAAGAGTGCAGAAGTACGCTTGTCAAAGCATAGATACTACGCACCATTTTCAGGCAGTCTGATGGAGGTGAATATGCAGTCGGGATCTTTTATAAACCCAGGGACCAAGATTGGAAAAATTATCAAATCTGGTGTGCATGAGTTGAAAGTTGCCGTCGAAACAAAAGACATTCCCTGGGTGCTACAGTCAGCACCAGTGAAAATATACTCTACAGAGACGCAGCAATACTGGAATGGAAATGTCACAAGAATCAGCGATTATGTGAATCAAAACACACAGTCAGTTGATGTATTCATTGCCATACAGTCCAATGGCCAAAAGATATATGATGGACAGTTCTTTCAGGCGGCAATACCAGCGCGTACGGTGAAAGATGGAATGATGATGCCAAGAAATGCAATCTACAATGGAGATGAAGTATTTGTGGTGGAGAACGACTCGGTTCTGAAGGTGAGAGAGATAAATGTGATCAGATTGACCGAAGAGAATGCCATTTTCAATGGCTTAAAAGAAGGTGATGACCTTGTCGTAGAACCGTTGATTGGCGGATACAACAACATGAAAGTTGTCAAGAAAGAGCTTAAGGATATTGACCTCGAGCTCAAACAGCAAGATGAGAAACAGCTACTTAATGCGGAGAATCCAACAGCATCTCAGGTAGGAAGTCGATAACCCAAAAAATCTAGAAGATTATGAGTTTTGTAAAGAACCTAGTAGAGTACTTCGTGAAGTTCCCGATTTTGGCGAACATTCTGATAGCCCTAACCCTGATTGGGGGAGTGGTGGCGATGGTAAATTCGAAGAAGTCCTTTTTTCCTACAAGGGCTGATAGAAACATAAATATCTCCGTAACATATCCTGGAGCCTCTCCGCAAGAAATGGAAGAAGGGGTTACCTTAAAGATTGAAGAGGCAGTAAATCCCATTGCTGGAATTGACGAGCTGATATCTACCTCATCCGAAAACTCCGCCAACATTACAATCATCACGCTGGACAACTACGATATAGATGATATCTATACTGAAGTAAAAAATGCCGTAGATGGTATTAATTCATTTCCTGCCAGCGCAGAGAAACCAATCGTTTTTAAGCAAAAGCAGCAATCAACTGCACAATGGTTGGGTTTAACAGGTGATGTCGATTTGAGAACACTCAAGAAATTTGCTGAAGAGATTGAGGATGAATTGTTGGCAGATCCGAATATCTCTCAGGTTAACGTTTCGGGATTTCCAGCACTTGAAATTTCAATTGAAGTAACAGAACAGGACCTGCTGAGGTATAATTTGACCTTTGATCAGGTTGCCAATGCGGTAAGGCAAAACAATCGCGACATTTCCGCTGGCTCGGTGAAATCTACCAATGAGGAGATTCTAATTAGATCAAGAGCAAAGGAGACGGATGCTACAAAGATTTCTGAAATCGTTGTTAGAAGTAATCCTGATGGGAGTGAGATACTTCTAAAAGACATCGCAGTAATTACAGAGCAATTTGCTGATGTTCCGTCGAAGGCATACCTGAGTGGGAAGGAATCTGTTTTTATTGAGGTAAGAAAATTAGAAACTGAAGATTTAGAAAAAATCTCGAATGTAGTTAACAAATACGTGGCAGACTACAACGAGAAAAATTCAGCAGTCCAGTTGCATTTGGTCTTTGATTTCATGGAATTTCTGGGGCAACGATTGGATTTGCTAACAAGCAATGGACTCGTGGGATTACTACTTGTTCTCATATCCCTTGGTCTCTTTCTAAGTCTACGGCTTTCATTTTGGGTAGCTTGGGGCATTCCCTCTTCATTCCTTGGAATGTTCATTTTAGGGGCTTTCGTTGGACTCACAATCAACATGATTTCTCTGTTCGGGATGATTCTTGTGATTGGTATTTTGGTGGATGATGGAATCGTGATAGCTGAGAATATATACGCCCACTTCGAGAAGCACGGTAATGCAAGGAAAGCAGCAATTCAAGGAACGATGGAAGTGTTGCCTGCAGTATTTACTTCTGTTACCACGACAATAGTAGCTTTCTTGCCGCTCCTGTTCTTGACCGGTGGTTTCGAATTCCTGAAGGACATGGCCTACGTAGTTTGCTTCAGTTTGGGATTCTCGTTACTCGAGGCATTTTTCGTGCTACCAGCACACCTAGCTAGTGGACACGTCCTGAAAGTAAAAAAAGAAGATACAAGGAGCTATAAGGTTAGAAAAAAACTCAATGGGGTCATTGACTATTTTAAGCTCAACTGGTATGGAAAAATGCTACGATTTACAATGCAGAATCGTGCAGTTTCATTGGCTATGCTAGCTGGTTTTTTAATTATTATATGTGGCCTCTTGGCAGGAGGACAGATAAAGGCTACTTTTTTCCCACAGATTCCTTTTAATAGTTTCAATGTGAATATTGCTTTCAAACCAGGTGAGCGAGAGCAAAAGGTAGAGAACTACCTGCAACGATTTGAGGCCGCC
>JBDWQX010000263.1:0-23629 GCA_039986395.1 Cyclobacteriaceae bacterium | reverse complement strand
CTTGATTCAGGAGGAATAACCAACTTGGAATCAATTGGGTTTATTACTCTGAATTTATTCGGTAGAAAGGAACCTGATACGAATACAAACAAAAAAAAGGGTGTCATGTGACACCCTTTTT
The DNA here is from genome assembly GCA_039986395.1 of Cyclobacteriaceae bacterium. Classification (GTDB taxonomy): domain Bacteria; phylum Bacteroidota; class Bacteroidia; order Cytophagales; family Cyclobacteriaceae; genus Ekhidna. Next base: position 23,508 of record JBDWQX010000263.1, on the reverse strand, counting down.
TTATGATAAGCAAATTTTCTTGCTAGAAGAATGGTATAACGGCACCATCCGCTCTGTTTGCAACTAGTACTGCATTCATGTTATGCGTAATGGTCACTTGACCTAATACATCATCGAAAGTGAATGCATCCATATCAGTTGGCACATACGATGGAATTACTGCCAAAATATGCGTGCTTGTAACAGCAGGGTTTAGCAACTGCTCATTTTCAGAGATTGGAATCTTTATACCTAGATCTACAAATCGACGACCTTCCGCTATGAAGATTTCTTGTCTCATCAGATAAAGCATTTCTAACGAAACCAATTGATCCGCTAGTGCATCGATATCTGCTTGAACAATACTTGTACCAGAGATTCTTGCAACGGTAACATCTCCTAGCTGTCGATCGATAACCAAACCTGCCTTCAATGCTTCACCATCAGATGCCGCAACGGTCACAGCTGCAGTTGCAGGTCTCGTGCCATCTCTACCTTCGACAGAATCATCAAAAGTGTTCATTGCCCTCGAATTTACCAATGTCAAAAGACTTGTAAGGTGTCCCCTTGCGGCTGGAATATCATTGTTCGCAAGTTCAGCTTCAGCAAGTATTAAGTATGCCTCTTCCGACTTTTGGATATACACAGGGCTTTCGTCTTCTCCGTCAACGAAATACTTTGGATCTAAAAAGTCCAATCGAGGCAGAGGCTGCAAATCATCGAAGTTACCTCGCTGAAAAAGCGCATCTGCAAAGACATTTCCTAGAGCATTTGGCCCGTCAAACTCCACTGTTCGTGTGTAAGTCGGATCTGCGGTAATTGCTTCGTTTGCCTTGATCACAGCATTGGCCTGATCTCCCAGGTTATGATACGCTCTTGCCAATGCAAGTTTGTACCCAGCATTAGCAGCATCGAGTGCCTCCGCAGCTAGAAAATCTGCAACAGCAGCTTGCAGGTTTTCGGTAGGCGTCTTAGGAGAAGCAGGATCCGAATCAGGAAGTTCTGTATCAGGTAATGCGACAAACAGCTCGCCTGCTAGCATTTTGGCCCATCCAGCGAAAAACAGTAGTTCTGCTCTTTGAGCATCCGTACCGTCAGGATCCGCAGGCTGCACAAACTGCAAGCCAACGTTTGCAGACGTTCTCAAGTCAGCTATTCTGGAGGCCAAGTTGTTAACATTTCCATCCTGAAAGAGAATGTTCAGAGCATCAAACTGCTGATTGAAGAATGTTTGAACATTTTCGTAGTTATCACTTCCAAGTTCCGTCAGTTCCAGCAATCGATTGTAAACAATTGCCATTTGACGCTCTTGCCCCACAAGCCAAGATCCCGTAGACCCTGGTGAGCCAATCACATTTTCTAGCAGAAGATTAGGATTTTCGATCCCAACTGCTGGATCGAATTCATCACATGAGCTTATGAAGAAAACAGAAAAGCTTAATAAAATTGATTTTATATATAGTTTCATTATTTACTATTTTTTATATGTATAAAACTTAGAATCTAAATCTAAGTGTGCTTATATATTGTCTTGGAGCTGAGAAAGTACCAAAACCAAACGCACCTACTGTTACAGCGTTCTGCGATACAGTGTTTGTTCCAGGTAGAGTTCCTCTAGCACCAGCTCCTGTCAACTCAGGATCGAATACTGATGAGTAAAAGTTGAAAGGATTGAGGGCAGTAAAAGAAACACTGGCACCTTTAATGAATCCGATGTTACCTAGAAAATCATTGGTCAACGTGTAAGTCAACGTAATATTTCTAACTTTTAAGAAATCAGTGTCTTCCACCCAAACACCAGCTAAGTCAAAGAAACTTGAGCTTTTGGCAGCTTCTGGTATTCTATCATCCTCTAAACCTCTAAAAAAGCGAAGTACCTCGTCAGTGTTCACACCAGACGCTCCTTTTTGATAATCGCCTGCAATAAATAGGCTGAAGTTCTTCCAGCTCGCATTCAGGCTTAGACTACCAAATACGTCAGGAATTGGACTTCCAAGGTTTGCATTTGCCTCTACATTACTTACGTTACCACTTTCATCGAACGTTGGCTGAGAACCTCTCAAGTAACCAACTGGGAAACCTTCTTTCACAAATGGTCCTAGGAAAGTAAATCCACCAATATTAAATTCTGGTGAACCTCCACCGCTTATAACCTCGTTTTGCTGGAAGTTTGCTGATGCACCAGCGGTCACTGTCCAGTCTCCACCCCTGATAATTTCAAAGGAAGTTGAAACCTCAATGCCTTTGTTTTCAATCTCTCCTAGATTTCTAGGCTGAGCTTCACTTCCTAAACTAGGAGCAAAAGGAGCTGTAAAGATTGCATCCTCTGTGGTTGATTTCCAGATGGTAAGACCAACATTTATTCGATCACTAAGGAATCCCATATCCGCTCCATATTCAAGCGTTTTTAACCGCTCTGGCCCCAAAGTTGGAGATCCAGGCTGACCTGGCTGAAATGCAAGCTGTCCTCTAAATGCGTTGGCATTGAGTTGATTGTCTCTTGTGAATGGAGGAGGGAAGTTGCCCGATTCTCCGTAACTAACTCTAGCCTTGAAGTTACTTACTACACCAGATAGACCAGCCCAGTATGGCTCATCACTTAGGATATAGGAAAGTCCCGCTTTCGGGTAGAACTCACTAATTACATCATCACCAAATGCCGTGTTCTTGTCATTTCTAAAACCGAGATCAAGGAAAACTCTGTCCTTAAATCCAATGGTTTCTTGCACAAAAAATCCCCAGTTGGCAACACTAGACTCAAAATCCGCAACCGCTTGGCTTGCTGAAATGTTTACAGTCGTAGAAGTCTCAGCCTGGTTTGTTGTAATCACTTGAGATTGCACGTCTTTTGTCCTGAAGAATTGCCCTCCAGCAATTGTAGTGAACGTAAAATCTTCAATTGAAGCATCATACTTAACTGAAAATGAACCCGTAGTTCCTAAGAAGTTTCGATCATTTCGATTAATACTTCCTCCAGTTGTAGTTCCTGCTGCTTGTGCTTCTTGCGCAACCAGATACTCATTTGTCTGAATGTCCTGATTCCTACTAAACCTGTAATCAAATCCTACTCCAAGATCTACGGATAAATTATTAAGAATTGAATAGGAAAACTTATGCGAATTTGTAAATCGACTTACGTCATTTGTTATGTCGGTCAATCTATTGACATCGTCCACAAGTTGTTTTACAGTAGCTCGTTCATCAGCTGTCCAAAGCGCAGGATCATTTGTAGATAAGCCGAAACTTCCTCCAAGTCCAATCGAACCTTGATCAATACCAAAAACTCGATCAAATGAACTGTTTGCATTTCTAAGAATATCGAACTCATTCCTTACGTAGGAAAACGATCCTTTGTAAACTAGCTTATCATTAAGTGAAGCTTGATATCCACCGCCAATTGAATATTGAGTTTGATTTAGTCCTTCAATGAATGACGCATCGTCTCTAAAGCGGGCAAAGAAATTGTACGTTACGTTTGCATTACCTCCGCTAATACCCAATTTATGGGAATTCTGAAATCCTGTTTTAAATGCAGCATCTTTGACAATATCAGGATAAATGAAGTAATCAGTAGTTCCCCTAACGGCTCCCAATTGTGCTTCATAGGTCACCTGTGCGGCGCCTGCCTTACCCTTGTTTGTTGTAATTAAAAGTACTCCGTTTGCTGCATCTGAGCCATAAAGTGTTGTAGCTGCACCACCCTTAAGGAACGTGATGTCCTCTATTTGATCAACAGGAATATCCGCCAATGCACTAGATTGCTGACCTCCAGTGGCAACTGACAATCCTGGAGATGTATTCAGGTTATCAACTCTCACTCCGTCAACATAGATTACTGGCTGCTGTCCTAGCAGTGCAGAATTCACTCCTCTGCTTCTAATAATAGATGTCCCTCCTGGGGCTCCAGTACTCTGAAGTATTTGAGTATTTGGCAATTTTGATTGCAGCAGTTGGTCAATTCTCACTATTGGAGTTGCTGCAAGATCTTCTGCCGTAACTCGATCTACTGTTGTCGCTAATTTTCTTCTGTCGACATCTCCTCCAAGTCCAGTTACTACAACCTCCAAGAGTTCAGTAACGCCACCAAGTGAAACATCAATGACAGATCTAGAACCGACGTTCAATTCTTGCGCATCGAATCCCACATAGGAGAATACTAGAACAGCCGCATCATCATTAACAGCCAACGAATAGTTGCCGTCAAGATCAGTGGTTGTCCCAACCGTTGTGCCTTTAATCACAACGGTTACACCCGGAAGTCCTTCACCTGTTTCATCGGTGATTTTTCCAGATACCGTTCTTTGAGCCATAACAAGAGTTATGCTCAAAAAGCATACAATTAATGAAAAGAAAATCTTTTTCATACGCATACAATTTGTTAGTTAAATATTTGATTAACTCACAAGTATATGCGTCGAGGTGGATGAAAAATTGTAAAAAAGAAAAGCCTCAAAAATCGAACGTTTTTGGGCTTTCGTGTGTCTGCTAACTTAAACTAGGGTTGTTCAGTGTACCAAATTCTGATGAGTTGATACCAATGAGATGAACTTTCCCTGCCAGTCCCCAGCATAGTATCTTCGCTCCCTTCTTCGTCTGCTTCATGAATATTTGGAAGAACCACAGTCTCGATGTTGATAACATCTACACTATTGGTTTTTCTCCAATCATTCATTGTGTCTACGATATCCTGAAATTTTTCAATTTCTGTAGACTTAAATAGGCCTCCTTTTTTTGTGACCTTAGGTGTAAAATCAATGTGCTTAATCATCGCTTTGTTGGATTAGGGTAGTATTGAACTGTACAATTTAAGGACAAGAATAAACTTCTACAATTATTTCTTAATTGAATAAGTCAAGGAAACTTCTTCTTTTTTCCACTTTCAAATCTTGGAGGAGTGTTGATTTGACTCGAATAGATACGAAATAAGATTGGAAATTTCCAAATGGAACCCAATTAAAACTCATGGTCCAGCAGTGCAGATCCCGAGTGAGACCCATTCTTGTAGTCGTAAAATCTTTTTCCTCGAAATCATACCCTGAATTGAACGTAATTTGAGTTTTGTCCGTCAACCCCAAGGTGCCGCTGAAGCTCAGGCTTTGTCGGATATCTGCGTCGTCAAATCCACGTTTCGTCCTATTGACGGAATAATTTGCTCTTAAGGACCAGGGAACAGTGAAATCTACATATAAGTCGGGATTGTCTCTGATTTGCTGCAGTTGCTGCTGTTCCTCAAATGTTAAACCCTCATCATTGTTGAGCGGGTCTCCTAGACCTCCCAGCGGATCATTGGCATTCAAATTTGCGTCCTGCGAATTATCTCGATTGCCTTTTCCCTTCAGGCCTGCAGGACTTAAGTTCAATCCAATTGCTGTTGTCATAGATGTAAGTTGACCTATTCCTTTTCCACTGTTCCACGCAAATTCGTCTATTCGCGCATTTGTTGTCTCGTTCCTAATGTATGGGTCGATAATACCAGTGAAGTTTAGCGAAATGAGATTGTTTAGAAAACTGGTTCTGGCACTAAGGGAGATATTGCTCAAATTGAAAGAATCGGCGGCTAAATTGTATCCGGAGCTTAAGCCAATGTTGTCAAACACTTTTATTTTCTTGAAACCTGTAACTGTGTCTTTTTTACTCGCCACCTTCATTTCAATGTTGTTGGAAAGCGAAAAACCTAAGGTTTTGCTTTCCCCGCCGGGTGGCGAGCCGTAGGCGAAACCCTGATACTTACTAACCGTTGTCGTTGTGCCTGTGGTGTCGGTTTGGATATCACTGTAAACTCCATACTTTGGATCTGTGAAATCTGGTCTAAAGGAGAAAGAAAGGCTTGGTGTCATTACGTGCCTGATGGCCTGTATCTTTCCTTTACTGAAAAACTTAGTGCCGTAAATACGTGTATTTAGCGAGGTGCTCGCAGACCAGCTTCCAGCACGGCTAAAGCCTTGGACTGTATCCACCTGAACGGCATTTTCTGAGGTCAGAAATGTGTATTCTAGTTCTTTTGTATACCAAAGTTCCTGATAAGTGAAACTCGGACTTAGTGTAAAAAACTTCAATAAACTCACCGAGGTTGATATCGGAATATTGTGCTTACCGCCGACTTGCGACCGATCGAAAATTCTACTGAGATTACTGCCATTGAATGCTATGACTTCATCTCCGTTAGGATCTTCGTTTGCCACAGTGAAGGGTAAGGAAGTCCTAGCTCTGTTTGTTAATTCATTTTTAGCCACAAAATTATGACTGAAGTTCAATTTGGCAAGTGGTGACTTTGAAGACTTGACCAGTTTTTTTAGGGGATACTGCCTATTTGTATTGAGTGTGAAATCTGGCAGAGTAAGGTTGACAATTCCAGTTTGGATATTTTGATTATGTCTCAAATTTGTTGAAATATTGAATGGCGTTCCCTGAAATTTCTTGGTATAACTCACATTTGATGTAAACTGTGAATTGATACTTCTCGAGAAATCTTGGTTTACTAGGTTGTTGTTCGAACTGTACGTGGATGTACCAGCCGATACCGAAGCTGAAAATGAGGAATTACCCCTTGTTTCCGGGCGGTGATTCCACCGCACCCAATAATCCTGTGTCTCCAGGGGGTTTTCTATATCATCTGAAACAGACTTGTTGTAGGAAAAATTGAAAGTACCTCTGAAGGAATACTTTTTGAAGTAATTTGAAGTAGCATTCAAACCATTCCCTCCTTTAGAGTAGATGTCGCCAGTCACTCGCAAATCGGCATAATCACTAATAGCAAAATAGTATCCTCCGTCGCGGAGAAAAAAACCTCTACGTTGCTCTTCACCGTAGGATGGTACAATAATTCCTGAAGCCTTCTCTTTCGGTTGGGGAAACATCCCAAACGGAAAAAAGAGTGGAGTAGGCAGATCACGAAACTTTAGATTGAAAGGGCCAGAGACAACCTTTTTATTTGGGATCACTTTCAACTTGGTGGACTCGATGAAGAAATGCGGATGTTCCAAATTACAGGTCGTGTAGCGGGCACCTCTAATGAACATCTCGTCTTTAGAATTTTTCTTTACATCATCTCCATGCATAAAAGCTCCATCCTGCTCTGTTACCACACCCTTTATCAATGCTCTTTTAGTGTCAAAATTGTAAATAATATCATCGGTCTGATAAACATCAGGTCCGTCAGAGTAAATAGGTCTTCCAATTTTTTTGCCCAAAGAATCCAAGGTGTAGTCGGATTCAATGGTGCGTGTATCCCAATCCATGCTTGTCTTGTCTGCCTCAAGCGTGATTTCGCCATAATCGATGTGCGTCTCCCCGTACATGTAGAGCTTTTTGTTAATAACATCGAAGTACATAGAATCTTGCGCATCGTAATTGATCGTCGTTTCGATATCTTTTTTAGCTCGGGTTTTTACAGAATCCTTGGGCTGATCAGCATTGACTCCAAGTGAGTCGGGGGCAACGATAGGAGAGGCAAGAGGGCTCTTAAGAGAGTCATTTTCAGCAATGTCCTGACCATATAAAATGGCTGAGGTCAGTAGACATGTAAGAAGAAAAATTACTCGCAAAACCTGAACCCTTTATAGATTATTAACTGTTCTGAAACAATAGAGAATTTGAAATAAGACTAAATGGCAAATTTTTTGCTGATTTTACATTCAGATTATTGCCAAACATGAGATGTTTATTAATTTTTGTGTAAAAGTATCTCAAATTGGAATATCCAATTAGAAGTGATATGAGAAAAATTTTAGTTCCTTCCATACTATCCATTCTTTTTATACTGGCATCCTTTCAGCCGGTTGGTCCCACAGTTTTCAAAGTCACGAAGATTGTGATTGATCCTGGTCACGGTGGAAGAGACCCAGGTACGCTTGGATCGTATACCAAAGAGAAAGATGTGAGTCTTAAAGTTGCCATGCAAGTAGGCAAATACATTGAAGAAAACATTCCAGATATTGAAGTGATCTACACAAGGAAGGACGACACCTTCCCCACTCTTTACAAACGTTCGGAAATTGCAAATGAACATAATGCTGATTTGTTCATTTCAATCCACGCAAATTCCCTACCAGAAACAACGCCCGCAAAGAGAAAAATGCAAATACGAGGTGCTGAGGTTTATGTGATGGGGGCTCAAAATACGGATAGAGCATTAGAAGTAGCTCAACGAGAAAACTCAGTAATACTACAAGAGGAAGATTATGAAAAAAATTACGACTTTGACCCACAGTCAGAGGAGTCATTTATTCTTTACTCTTTAACTCAAGCCTCGTATCAGGACAACAGCTTGCTATTGGCGAGTCTGATTGATAATCAACTTACGACACGAGCTGGAAGAAAAAGCTATGGTGTGAAGCAGTCCAGTTTATATGTGTTGTGGAGCACTGCCATGCCTAGCGTGTTGGTAGAAATGGGCTACCTTTCCAATTCGATGGAAGAGAAGGAACTTAATGATCCAGAAGTGCAATCGTATATCGCTTCTGGTATTTATCGTGCTATAAAAGAATACAAAGAAGCATACGAGTCTCAAAACTAAAATTAGATTGTGTCTAAAGAATTTAAGATAGGATTACTTACGATAGTAGCTGGAGCTTTGCTCTACTATGGCTTCAATTTTCTGCGAGGAACCAACTTGTTTTCGCCTGCAGAAACCTACTACATCACATATCCTAATGTTACCGGCCTGAATGTGTCTAACCCAGTCTACTTCAATGGCTTGCCTGTGGGAAGAGTGAGTGGTTTCACACTTGAGCAGAGTAAAAACAGAATTGTGGTTTCTCTTGACATCGATGAGGACGTGTTTGTCGGTGAGGATGGTACAGCAACTCTGGCAAACGATGGTCTACTCGGTGGAAAAGCGATTCTACTTGATGTAGGAGAATCACAAGTTAGAATGCTGCCAGGAGACACCCTTAAGTCAGATATAGCAGGTGACCTGTTCGAGCAATTTGAGCCCGTTGCTGACAACTTAAATTCAACGATAATAAAAATTAATCTGTTACTCGATAAGTTGAATTCTACGGACATCAGCGGAGTTGTGGACACATTGAAATACTCGATTGGTACAGTAACAAACAAGGTAAGGAGGCTGGATCTGAATAGCCCACTTGACAATCTGAATGAGCTTTTGGAAAGTTTCAAGGCCAGGTCTGAACAGCTAGATGGTGTTCTTACTAGTTCGAAATCACTAATGGACTCTTTAAATTCCTTGCCGCTGGATGAAACGCTAGCTTCCATGAATAAATCAATGGAATCCATCAATGAGCTAATGGCATCACTACAGTCTGACAAAGGAACCATTGGTAAGTTGATGAGCAACGATTCTGTCTACAATAGCCTTAATAAGCTACTGGTTGATTTGGATGAACTAGCTATTCATTTCAATAATTACCCTAAGGACTTCATGAAGCCACTCGGCAGAAAAAACAAGAAGCTAAAGGGAATTAGTCAAGAGGGGAAATAACCATCAATTAATGGACATCCAATTCAATAAAAATGAAGACGCTAACAAACAGCTAGTCTTCAAGCTAAACGAGCGTTTAAAAAAAGTGCAGCTGGGCGGCGGTGAAAAAAAGATTGACTCACATCACAAAAAGGGAAAACTTACCGCTAGGGAGCGTATTGACTATTTGTTGGATGATCCTAGCGATTTTGTGGAAGTTGGCGCTTTCGCGGCAGATGGAATGTATGAAGATGTAGGCGGTTGTCCATCTGCAGGGGTTGTGACAGGTATTGGAAAAGTATCTGGCAGGTTGTGCATGATTGTGGCCAATGATGCCACTGTGAAGGCGGGAGCTTGGTTTCCGATGACTGCTAAGAAAAACCTGCGTGCCCAAGAAATTTCAATTGAGAACAAGATCCCCATCATTTATCTTGTTGATAGTGCAGGGGTTTTCCTTCCGATGCAAGACGAGATTTTTCCAGACAAGGAACACTTCGGTAGACAGTTTAGAAACAATGCGATCATGTCTTCCATGGGCATTATTCAGATTGCTGCGATCATGGGGAGTTGTGTAGCAGGGGGAGCATACTTGCCAATCATGGCTGATGAAGCACTGATTGTTGACGGCACAGGTTCGGTTTTCCTGGCTGGAAGCTACTTGGTAAAATCCGCGGTAGGTGAGGATATTGACAATGAAACCCTGGGGGGAGCGTCCACGCATTGCGAGATTTCGGGAGTAACGGACAACAAAAGTGAGGATGACAAAGACTGCCTTGACTCAATAAAGAAGATTTTTGACAAAATTGGATCACAAGAAGATGCCGGCTTTAACAGGAGCCAGCCTGCTGATCCCAAGGAAAAACTTGAGGATGTTTACGGAAAATTCCCAGCCAGTCGGAACATTCAGTACGATATGGAAGAGGTAATCAAGTGCTTGGTTGATGATTCCGAATTTGATCAGTACAAGGAGCTTTACGGAAAATCTATACTCTGCGGATATGGTCGAATTGATGGATGGAGTGTTGGAATTGTTGCCAATCAACGAAAAACTGTCAAGACAAAAAAAGGCGAATTGCAGATGGGCGGCGTGATTTATTCCGACTCAGCAGATAAAGCTGCGCGGTTTATCATGAACTGTAACCAGCGAAAAATTCCGTTGGTCTTTTTACATGACGTAAATGGATTTATGGTCGGGTCCAGGTCAGAGCACGGTGGTATAATTAAGGACGGGGCTAAAATGGTAAATGCAGTTTCTAATTCCGTAGTTCCTAAATTCAGTATTGTGATGGGGAGTTCATACGGCGCTGGTAACTACGCCATGTGTGGAAAAGCATACGATCCAAGGTTAATTTATGCATGGCCAACTGCTGAAATTGCTGTGATGAGTGGCGGGTCTGCTGCAAAGACGTTGTTGCAAATTGAAATTGCATCGGCGAAATCGAAGGGTAAAGAACTAACAGATAAGGAGCAAAAGGCTCAATTGAAGAAGATTGAAGACTCATACAGTGAAAAACTGAGTCCTTACTACGCTGCTTCAAGGTTGTGGGTGGATGGAATTATCGACCCAATCGAGACCAGAAAGGTCATATCCACTGGCATCGAAATGGCAAATCATGCTCCAATTCAAGAACGAATGAATGTTGGAGTGATCCAGACATGATGTTAATGAATGGATTGTGAATTTTGACTGAATGAAAAAACGATTATGGATGAAACGAGAACAATATCTTTTGTCGATCCTGATAGAGATTTCCTTGATGAGGAAGTCGAAAAAGCTACGAAATTAACGCCGGGGGAAAACTTGCTTCAGTATTGTGAAGTTTTATCCGCACAACTGGCCATGCAGAACATTGATTTAAGGTCGCACCGAGTCGAAAGAATCATTTACTTCATTGAGTAATGAGAGACGCCCCAAATAATAGGTTTCCAACCCATTTTAGAGATTTTATTGAGGAACTGAACAGGAATGAAGTTGAATATATGCTGATTGGAGGATATGCCATGGGAGCGTTTGGACATCATAGAGGTACTGGAGATTTGGACATTTTTATTAATGCCACAGATGATAATGCCGAGCGCTTGCTACAAGCGAGCGTAAACTATGGAATACCGGTTGAAAGTGTCAACAAGGAGATGTTTGTTGTCCCGAAAATGGTTGGGATCGGAAATCCTCCATTGAGAATAGAGCTAATCAAAAAATTGGATACCGTTGATTTCGAGTATGCATATCAAAGATCAAGCATCAGAAAGTTAGACGATTTGGAAATTAACATAATCAGCCTTGAAGATCTGATTTTGTTGAAGAGAGCAGCGAGTATCGGGAGGTCTAAAGCCCGTGACTTGGAAGATCTTTCGTTTTTAGAAAAACTGAGAGCAAAACTTTTTCCGAAGGGTCGGGATGGAGAAAAGGAAGGCTAGACAATCAAATTAACTGTGCTAAAATCAAAAGAAATAAAGGCACTTGTTCAACTTCTCGATGATGAAGATCTGGAAGTGATCAATCACGTTGAGGATAAGATTCGATCGGTGGGAACAGATATCATTCCTTTTCTTGAAGAGGAATGGGAAAGTATTTTCAACCCTGTCATTCAGGAACGTATCGAGGATTTAGTGCACGAATTGCAGTTTGAGCTGCTAAAGGAGCGATTTTTGGATTGGAAAGAAACGGGCTCAGACAATCTACTAGAAGGTCTTTGGATTGTTGCAACCTACCAGTATCCTGATCTGGAAATGGACGAATTGATTAAAGAAATTGAGCAGTTGTACCACGAACTTTGGCGACAATTTCAGGATGATATGCCTCCGTACGATCAGATTAAGATCTTTAATGAAGTTTTTTTCAACCAATTTAAATTCCGAGCAAATACCAAGAATTTTCACTCTCCAGCCAATTCCATGATTAATGCAGTCTTGGAATCAAAGAAGGGAAATCCAATAACTCTTTGCTCCATTTATTTGCTTCTAGCACAAAAAATGGAACTACCAATCTTCGGTGTCAATTTGCCAAACTTATTCATCTTGACATACAAGTTGGGTGAGGAGTCCTTCTACATTAATGTTTTCAACAGGGGATTAATTTTTACAAAAACCGACATTGACAACTATTTGGAGAATTTACAACTCAATAAGCAGGATATTTTCTATGAGCCGTGCTCAAATCTGGATATTATTCTGAGAGCTTTGAGAAATCTTATAGTCTCGTTCGAAAAACTGGGTGATTATCATCGTTCTGATGAAATCAAATTGATTCTTCAGAAAATGGACGATCAGTACTTTAGTTTCTAGGAGACCACTCGGCCTCATTTTTTTTAAAAAACCTCATTTCCAAGCAACTTTTTTCACTTACTAGACATCAATATTGCAACTCTCTTATTAAAACTTCGTTTAGGACTTTAATATTTTTGTTACTTTTAGGATTAATATAAAATATGTTGTTGTGAGTTTCTGTGGTTACGCACCTTTAATAGTCGAATTTTATAGATGTCGCGTGATAGCCACTCAAGCTCTTAGCTAATTAGAAATCTTATGGGAAAGTATTCAATAGGTGAGTTCGAGGAGGTGGTTTTATTGACTGTCGCCATCCTCTATCAAAATGCATATGGTATTTCGATCAAGGAAGAGATAGAAAACCGTCTGCAACGAAAAGTCAGTGTTGGCGCGATGCGAACAGCACTTAACAGACTCGAGAAGAAAGGATTACTGGTTTCTGAGTTTGGAGAAGCAACTAAGGTAAGAGGCGGGAAACGAAAGCGGTTTTTTAAAGTAACTCCTTATGGTAAGACATGTCTTGAGAAAGTCATGGAAACAAGAAAGCAAATGTGGGATTCAATCCCATCGATCGCTTTTGATTTCAAATTCGCTTGAATGATTTCACAGAAATATCGCCCCCTAAACTACCAAGGACATTCCTTAAATGGTTTTGCAAGCCTGAAATGATAGAGGATGTAGAAGGAGATATTTCTGAACTATTTTCAAAAAGGTCAAAACAAAATAAATTAAAGGCTAAGCTCCTTTTCGCTTTGGACGTACTACTTCTTTTCCGTCCGGGGATGATCAGAAACTTCGAGCCGATTAACCAAATAATCAATTACGCCATGATCGGGAACTACTTAAAAATTGCCAAAAGAAATGCCTTGAGATACAAGGGATTTACAGCCCTTAATCTTCTCGGGCTGGTCATCGGAATAGCCACGACAATCCTCATTTTGCTATGGGTAGACGATGAGGTAAGCAAAGATAAATTCCACTCCAAAGGAGATAAAATTCACCAGTTGTTTAGAAATATGCGCCAATCAGGGGGTATAGTTAGTACCACGTTTACTATACCAAAGCCCGCAGCTGATTTGATGAGAAATGAGTATCCGGAGGTACAACAGCTGGCTCAGGTGAGCTGGGCTGTGAACTTCGAATTTAGCTTGGGAGAAAAAAAATCAGATGAGGAGGGACGTTACGTGACTCCCGAATTTCTCGACATGTTCTCATTCCCATTGGAGGTTGGTGATGCAGGGACGGCACTTGATGATTTGAGCTCCATCATTATTTCGAAAACTGTTGCGAAGAAATTTTTTGGAGAAGACTGGAAGGATGCGATAGGTAAAACGCTTCGATTGGATGATCAAAGGGATGCTAAAGTCAGTGCGATTCTGAAGGACATTGGAGTTGAGTCCTCTCTTCAATTTGACTACCTCTTACCAGCCCAAGAGTATTACAGCCGTAACGATTGGGTGGACGATTGGGGTAACGGAAGCTTCGGCGTTTACTTTACAGTAGAAAATGATGAAGCAGCCAAGGCGGTGGCAGATCGCGTGCTAAATGAAATTAATGTTCATGCTGCTGGGCAAAATAATGCTGGAGATGAGCAGTTGGTAATACACAAGTTTCAGGATTATTACCTGTATTCGAAATGGGACAATGGTGTAATAAATGGAGGTAGAATAGACTATGTAAGGATCATGTCAGTCATTGCCATTTTCATTCTTGTAGTTGCCTGCATAAACTTCATGAACCTGGCTACCGCTCGTTCTGGACGAAGATCCAAGGAAATTGGTCTGAGAAAAGTTATGGGGGCGTACAAAAATTCCATAAGTACTCAGTTTTATGTTGAAGCTTTTTTACTCACGACCATCGCTGTGATTTTATCAGTTGGGGTAGTGCTATTGGTCCTGCCATATTATAATATTCTGGTTGAGAAATCACTGTTCATTGATTTTGCTCAGCTTGAAACCTGGGTGTTTCTAATCGGAACAATCCTTACGGTGGGAATTCTTTCGGGTAGTTATCCTGCATTGTTGCTTCCGACCTTCAACATTATTCAATCTTTGAAAGGATCCGTAAAGCAATCCTCTGGAGCGGCCTTTTTCAGAAAGAGCCTGGTAGTTTTTCAATTCGCTATTTCCACGTTGTTGATCATCGGAATGTCAGTGGTCTACAAACAGATCAACTACATTCTCACAAAAGATATTGGATTGGATAAAGAGAATCTGGTTGCTGTCCCGATGGAAGGTGACCTTTCACAAAGACTCGAAACGTATAAAACTGAGCTCTTAAACATTCCCGAAGTGATCAGTGTTACAGGTTCTTCTGGAAATCCAATCAACTACGGACGATCAACAAGCTCCGCTAATTGGGAAGGAAAAAGCCCAGATGCAGGATATGAGGTCAATATACTGCTCACAGATGAAGACTTCATAGAGACGATGGGCATGGAAATCATGTTAGGAAGAGATTTTTCTGAGCAGTTTACAGACTCTACAAACTTTTTAATAAATGAAGTAGCTGCTGAGCTTATGGGTTTTGATGACCCACTCGAAAAAGACCTTTCATTCTGGGGTATTGATGGGAAAATAGTAGGAGTGGTGAAGAATTTCCATATGAGTGATATGTATCAACCAATCGCACCGCTAATAATTACCTGTATTGCGCCTGATAGATCATCGGTGGCTTTAGTGAGAATTAAGGGAGACGCGAATGCTGCAATACAAGCAATCGAAAAAGTAACAACCTCTCTCAATCCAGCCGCTGAGTTTGACTACCAATTTGTGGATCAGGCATTTGCTGAAAACTACGATGCAGAAAGAACCATCGGAGTGCAAGCCGGAATTTTTGCCATAATATCCTTTGTAATTTCTTGCCTTGGCCTTTTCGGACTTTCTGCTTTCACGGCCGAAAGAAGATCTCGGGAGATTGGCGTTAGAAAAGTACATGGTGCCAGTGTTGCTCAAATTTTAATTCTCCTGTCCAAGGACTACTCAAAATTGATGTTTCTGGCATTTATCCTTGCTATTCCGTTTGGATATTTCTTCACTCAACAATGGCTAAATGATTTCGAATTTAGGACAAGTCTTGATCCAGTGGTGTTTATTACGGCTGGTGTTCTAACCTTTTTGGTAGGTGTCCTGACCGTGAGTGCAAAATCATATCAGGCAGCAACAGTTAACCCAACGAGCTCTTTGAAGGACGAGTGATAGAATAATTTGAATGATAGAATGAGTGAGTTTGGAGATTTCCAAACTCACTCATTCTAAATTTTCTAATCCTCGGGTATCTCAATATCCTCTCCCCAAATATATTTCCCAAACCATTGCCAGTTGTGCCACATAGCGGCCAGCCGTTCTTTTGGCTTAGTAATGCCATGGCCAAACCCCTTGTAAATAATGAGCTTGGTTTCAACGCCAACATCTTGAAGCCCCTGGAAAAGCTCATATCCATTGGGTGTGGGAACCCTCCGGTCAAATTCACCGTGCTGGATAAGCGTAGGTGTTTTGGCATTGTTAATATTGGTCATCGGAGAGGTC
The DNA here is from genome assembly GCA_039986395.1 of Cyclobacteriaceae bacterium. Taxonomy (GTDB): domain Bacteria; phylum Bacteroidota; class Bacteroidia; order Cytophagales; family Cyclobacteriaceae; genus Ekhidna. Next base: position 7,314 of record JBDWQX010000263.1, on the reverse strand, counting down.
TTTTCATAGATCTCTTTGTCAGACCAAGGCGTGGCTTTTAAGTACTGACGGGTAAAAGGATGAATATCTGTGTTTACATAGTAAGTCATCCAATTGGAAATCCCCGCTCCAACTGAGATCGCTTTGAACTTGTCAGAATTTGTGGTGAGAAAAGCAGAGATATAACCACCCTGACTCCATCCCATTGAGCCAACCTTACTACCATCAACAATCCCTTTCTCTTCCAGATACTTAACCCCCGACAAAACGTCCCAAGCATCTCCAACGCCTAAGTTCTCGACATTGAGCGATCGGAATTCTTCCCCGTAACCAGCTGATCCTCTGTAATTTGGCTGCAGCACCAATGCTCCCTTATTCAGCCATTGAACCATTGGGTAAACGTAGGCTGGAGTTGGGGCTGGAGTAGAAATTCCGGTAGGACCTCCGTGTATCACCACCAATAATGGGTACTTTTTGTTTGGGTCAAAATCTTGAGGTTTGTGCAAAATTCCTTCGATCATTGCTCCGTCCTCACTTGGCCATGAAATAACCTCACTGTCGGAAACCTTCCAAGATTTTAGCTGATCCGTGCTTCTGGTGATTTGTTTCAAGGTTGAAATCGGATATTCGGAAGTATACAGTTCGCTGTAACTATCATCATTGACACCTCTAATTACTATTCGACTGGCATCCTTTGAAAAACTATAGTTAAATACTCGTGCTGGACTAGTTGTCAAGGTTTTCATTTCTCCGTCTTTTGGATCAATTCGAATAAGTGGTCTTAGTGTTTTTTGCCACGCTATTCCGAATATCCCCTTTTCATTCCAGGTCAGAGAACCAATGTTCTCGTCAAAATTTGCAGCTAGTTGAGTGTTGTTTTTTCCATTGACATTTATTCGATAGAGTTTACCATTTTTATAGAAGTTAGAAATCGAATCGTTCAGGTTTGTTGAGTATAAAATCGATTTACTATCTGGAGACCAGGCTTCCAACCCATCCACACTTCGGTTTGCCACCAACGAACGGTATTCCTTTTTCTCGACATCATAAATAGAAATGTCACTCTTCATGAAAGAGATAAGAATTGGATCAGGCTGATGCCCAAATGCGATCATTTTTCCGTTTGGACTCCATTCAAATCCATTGATGGAAAACTCAGCACTATCCATTAACTGCACTGATTTCAGAGAAGCCATGAGCGTTGAGTCTTCTTTTTCCTGTGGTGTCCAATTGCGTCCTAGTAGCTCTGGTTTGAAGTCCATTAACCACAACTGACGTAGACTATATTCATTGTCCTCAATGCTGAATGCGCCGTATTTCTCCTCACGAGATTTTTTCTCCTTTGAACGATCCTCACTTTGTGTAAATGCAATCTGGTCTCCATTTGGAGACCATCTGAAGCTTGAAACACCATTTTTCGTTTTTGTCAGTTCGAATGGTTCGCCACCCTCAGTTCGCATTACTTGAACCTGTCTCTTATTGCCTCGATCCGACAAGTATGCAATCCATTTTCCATCTGGAGACCATCGCGGACTGTTGCTGCTGTTTTTTGGATTGTTTGTCAATTGAAAAGGTGTGCCACCATTTCGAGACATCCAAATTTCTGTGTCGAATCGATTGTTTTCCCAATCAGTTGATCCTTTTTGGAAAACGATAGTTGTTCCATCGGGGGATAATTGCGGTGTTCCAATTCCAGTTGTGGAAATGATCTCTTCAAATGAAGGGTCTTTTTTCTCCTGGGAATGAGCACATATTGTACACAGCAGAAGCGTGGTAAGTAGTAGTTGGACTCTTGGCATAGGTTTAGTTTTTGTCGTTGGTACAAGATAACTGAGTGGCGATTACGTCCCAAACGCCAGCAAATACTCTTTCACCCATTCGTAATGGATCTCAAAAGTGTCTTCATAGCCAGGCTTCAAGACTTCCCCAACAATCAAATTATCTGATTTGAATTCGGTTTTAATTTCGTCTTTCAGGCTCAGGAAGCGGCGTCCAAATATTTTGTAAACGACTTCTTTAGCTCCCCAGATTGTGCAAAGTTTTTCTAGATCATCTTGGTATTGCTCTTCAGAGCTGTGCAGAAATTTATGCTGAACCACCTTATGCTTTTCCCTCGGCCTTTCCATGTCTATACCACAAGGTTTTTTCAAATGGATCATAGCAGCCGCTATTGGAAAAGAGTGGGAAATTGAGATGTGCGCATGACTATCATTTAGATACGGTTTCCCGTTGTCTTGCTTGCTGATTCCCTTGTACTCAATGCCGAACGTGTCACACAAGCTTTTAACCAAAACTCTTCCAACAATCCACTCCGCTTGTCTCACCGGATTAAGGTCAGCGGGAAAGGGCTCGGGAGCTAAATATGGAATCTCTAAAAATGTTTCCTGAATATTCCATACCGCGTAGGCAGAATGTTCATCAATCTTTTTGTTTAATAACAAAGGCATGAAGCAATTGTAATAATTTTGTGGCCCAAATGGGCAACATCGACATAAAAAAGCTCCACACATTTCTGGGTCACAACGATAGTCTCTACAGTCTGGAAGCTCTGGACGATCATCGTTTTTTTTCAGCTGGCTCCGAAGGCATGGTGGTGCTCTGGAGTTTAAAAGCCCCCGATGCAGGCGAAGTGGTTGCGAAAGTTGAAGGATCAATTTATGCTATGGCCTATGATCCGAATGAAAATGCTCTCTATGTTGGTGAGAACCATCAAGGTATTCACAAAATTGACTTGGAAAAGCAAAAGGAAGTAGGATCAGTCCAATTGGGGAATCATCAAATTTTTGATCTGAAAATAGATAATGGAGCGATCTGGGCTGCTCTTGAATCTGGCGAAATAGTTAAAGTTTCTACTTCTTTGGAAATTTTGAAACGTGAGAAAATCAGTACTGAAAGAGTACGGAGCCTGGACTTTCATGAGCAAAGCATAGCGATCGGTTGCAGCGACAATACACTGAAGATCTTTGAAAGTGAAACATTGACGTTAACTCACGAACTAAAGGCACATAAAAATTCTGTTTTCACGGCCAAGTATCATTTGTCAGGTAAGTATGTAATTTCTGGAGGAAGAGATGCTCAGCTTCTCGTTTGGGATTCCAAGGAAGGGTATGTTTTGAGAGAATCGTTAGCTGCACACCTCTATACAATCAATCATCTGACTTTCAGCGAAGATGGCAAATATTTCGTGACGTGTAGCATGGATAAATCAATCAAACTTTGGAATGCGCACAACTTTAAATTGTTAAAAGTGTTAGATAAACATAGGCACGCTGGGCATGGAAATAGCGTTAATAAGCTGCTCTGGATGAAATATCAAGACTTGTTAGTATCTTGTAGCGATGATCGCACAATTTCAGTTTGGGACATAAATTTGGACGAATGAAGATCACACCGCTGGAAATACGCCAAAAGGATTTTGAGAAGAAATTAAGAGGTTATGACAAAGATGAAGTCACGGCCTTTTTGCTTTCATTGTCGAACGAGTGGGAGCGTGTTTTGGATGAGAGTAAGGAATTAACACTCAAACTTAAGCATGCTGAGAAAGAAGTTGGGAAGCTGCGTGAGGTAGAAAGCTCGCTGTACAAAACACTCAAAACCGCTGAGGATACAGGGGCAAATTTAATTGATCAGTCAAACAAAGCTGCTGACCTCCACATGAAGGAGACGCAAATGCGGGCCGAGGGATTGATGAATGAAGCAAAATCCAAAGCCAAGGCAATGATGGAAAAAGCTGAGGTTGAAGCCCGACAAATCATTGAAGAATTACAAGAGGCAGTAAAAAGCATAGAGCAGAACCATCGCGACATAGAGAATCACCGACGAAATGCAATTGGTGAACTTAAAAATTTGTCAGTTGACTTGATAGAGAAGGTGGAGCGAACCACTAAGGAACAGAAGGAATTTCGATTCGAAGACTATGTAAAAAGAGTAAAGGAATTAGCTCGAGAAAGCGGGGAACGAATAAAATCTGAAGAGACTGAACTAGTGATGCCTGATACTCCTAAAATTGAGGAGTCAATAGAATTGGAGGAGAAACCAGTCGAGGAGAAAAAATCTGCACCGCCAGAGAAAGCTGAAGAAAAAAAGGCTGAGGCACCGGCTGAGCCGCAAATAGAAGAGCCGACTTTAACATCCTTTGAAGAGGATGAAACAGGGGAGGATCCGGAATTGGAAGAGGTGCCAGAAAACGGTGCTGTTGGATTTGTAGCTACCGACCATGAGGAGGAAGAGCTAGAAGCTACCGAAGAGCTGACCATTGAAGATCAACCAGAGCCCGTCGTTGCTGAAGAACCCAAAGCCGAACTTGAAGAAGAACCTGAACTTGAGGAGGAGTTTGAGCTTGTTGATGACGAGGAACCTGCAATAGAGCGTGAGGAAGTAGAGGAGCCTGTTGCAACAAAGGAACCAGAAGCTGAGGAGGAACCAGAACCGGATATCAAAGATGAACCAGTAGCCGAAGAAGAGCCAGAACCTGAGTCAGAGCCAGTCACTGCAGAAGAGCCAGAATCTGGTGAAGCACCTGAGTCTGATGCTGTTGAAGCAGATCCTACGGAAAGATCGGGACCAAGAATTGCACGAACTGTTTCTTTCTTTGACGAAATCGACGACAAAGACTAATTCTTCCTAATTCATTCATTCAACACTCATTCATCCAAAATGAAATATCATGGGTAAAGTTTCCTTAGAGGGGATGGAGTTTTATGCAAGGCATGGCTACTATGAAGAGGAGCGTGTCATTGGCAACAAGTACCGAGTTGATGTGACCCTCACTTTGGACTTCGAGAACGCCGCGGAGGAAGACAAACTTGAAGGCACGGTGGACTACGAACAAGTGTATAAGATCGTTCAGGAAGTTATGGGTACAGAAGCTAAGTTGCTAGAGCATCTGGCCGGGAAAATGATCAAGGCACTAAAGGAGAATTTCAGTCAAGTACGTTTGGTTGAGGTCAAGATCAGTAAATACAATCCGCCGATAAAGGGTCTTTGCGAGCGAGCAGTCATTACGCTTGAAGGATAATCCTAGTTTCGTAAAATCAATTTCTTTTGAATCTTTCTACCGAAAGACTCCATGTTGATAAAGTAGATACCACTTGATTTTCTAAGCGAATGTTGTACTTGGAGCGTGCCATCTACTTCAGAATTTTCAATCTTAGAGAAGATGACTTTTCCAGTCATATCTGAAATACTAACCAAGACCTCTTGGTCCGAACCGAAACCTGAACCGATCAGGTGAAAGGTTCCTGAAGCTGGGTTTGGATAGATCGTAAGTGCCAAATCCACTACATCGCTCCTTTCAATGGTTGCCGATTTAATATCAAAATTTTCAAAAGCACCATCGAAATCTGTTTGACGCAAGTAGTAGTAGTTAATACCAGTAGACGGATTCAAATCTTTCCAAGCGTAGTTCAATAATTGAGAGGAGTTACCAGCACCGGAAATCCTACCTATCTCCGAAAAGGAAATACCGTCCGTAGATTGATAGAGTGAGAAGTAGTCATTATTGGTCTCAGTTGCTGTTGACCATTTGATGTTCACGTGCGAATCTTGAGCAGTTACACTGAAACTGAGTAGTTCAATTGGTAACGGACCATCCCCCGATCCCCCTCCGACAGGGCTGAATGAAGTGACACCAGCAGTACTCGCGGAGTAAACATTTGCACCAGGATTGGATGCGGTTATTCCCGACTCATATTGCACCCAAGAGGATGTGTAGTGTCGGATAAACATGTCTGTTCTATCAAAGTCAACAAGTTCGTCTCCTACATTCCATTGGATTGTTAAAGTTGCGTTTGATCCACCAATTACAGCCTCATCTACAAACCACGTCTTGTCAATCATTCTTGATGTGAGCTGTGTTCCTGAACCGATGTTGCCTCCACTGTAGACATTGTCAGCAACTCGAACACAAAAATCATCGTCTGTTCCAGCATTGTTGATTGTTATGGGTGTGTACTCTGCCGAGCTGATTCCCAGAGGGAAAAGGATATTCCCAGTTCTTCCTGTGGCTCCGATATTCTCCTGCTCCAGACACTGTGCCCCCTCGGTGATGAAGAAGCTAGTGGCAGATCCTCCTGAAATTTCACCAGTTGAGGTTAGGGTCAATGGATTGTCAGAGATCGTGATGAATCCACTGGTCAGTGTTACTGTATTTTCGATGGTGGTGGTGGTCTCAATTCTAACTTCGTTTCCTGGATTGTTTACTTCAACATCATACAAAGTTGTTGCTGAACTGCCTGATAGTTGCTGTTCTGCCGATCCGGCGAACGTGACTTTGCCATTACTGTGAGTAAATGTGCCATTATTGGTTAGTCTACCTGTCACAGTTAATTCAAATCCGCCCAATCCGAACGTTGCGCCACTTTCAATGATCAGGTCTACAACTTGGGTGTTTTGGGTAAGCACAGGATAGTTGCTTAATCCACTTTCCAGAATGATGCTTTCCGTGTTAGCAGGCACTACACAGTTAGACCAGTTGTTAGCATTGTTAAAATCTGTCTCCGCACCAGAAGCTCCACCTACCCATGCTACCTGAGACTCTTCATTTGCAGAGGCATAGGTATAAAACGAACCTGGATCTGACTGGTTGTTGTACATAGTTTTGACCCAATCTGCTGATCTAGCTGCCGGGAGGATCGTTACATGATCGATCAGACCATCAAATGGAAGACCATCTGCTGCATTGTTTCCGATGAGAATATCAGAATTAGTTCCGCTTAAAGTCCCAGTCTGAGCAGCAGAAGCAATTGGATTACCATTTTCATAGATAGTGACATTTGATCCATCGTAAACTCCAGTAACCATCATAAATGAGCCTGCAGCCAAATCACTTGGAAGAGATTCAACACTGACGGCCCCGCTCGTTGTGACCTCAAAGGAGAGCTCATTTTCATCTACCGCGAGATCGGCAACAATTGTTTTAAGTTCAAAATCACTATGAGAGAGAATGATAGCATCGTCACCGACTCCGCCAGCCAAAGACTCTGGATTGATCCAAGCCGAAATTGTGAGCGCACTTCCTGAAGAAGTGTAAGACGAATATGTGAAATTGTCGTTCGCGTCCCCGGCCTCCAAATCAATTGCTCCATCTATTTGACCCGCTGTACTTGCTGCAAGTCCGTTTCCAGTTCCATCTAAACTGTTTGCAGTAGCATCCACAACAGTAGTGGGTGCGGTATCATTCATCAACCATACTGCAGCGTAGTCGTCGGAATTACTGTCGTTATTCCAGGTATTGGTATTAAACAAATTTGGCAGACCAGTGCCCAGGCAATTTCCATAGTAGATAAATATTTCGGTGTCTTGAGTAGCTGATAGCGTAGGTATTTTGACCCAAAC
>JBDWQX010000262.1:0-9182 GCA_039986395.1 Cyclobacteriaceae bacterium | reverse complement strand
AACATATTCTCGAATGTTTCTTTTGGTAATGTTTCTCCTGTTTCGTAGTGCTTCGCAAATGAGCTTAGCATGTCGTAGTCCCATATCCAGTTCTCAAAAATTTGTGACATAGCCTCACCAAAATCTCTTTTGGAGTTTGCTTGGTAACTAAAATCACCTCGATACGAGACGCCATCCATAATGTGTCCAAATTCGTGAAATAGTGTGCTCAGTTCATTATGACTAAGCAGAGAAGGTAGACCCTCTGTTGGTCGGGTGAAATTCCCCAACAGCATGGCAACTGGGACTTCATAGCCGTCCGTCTGTTGCTTCCCATTTGCCAGACCTACTCCATAAAACCAAGACTCCTTATTTGGACGAGGAAAGAGATCCAGGTAAAATCGTCCGCGAAGTTCATCTCCGATGTAAACTTCGTAGAGACTTACTTCCTCATGCCAGACAGAAGCATTTTCTACTTTTTTAAATTGGTAGCCGAGCAGCTGTTGGTAGATTTCCATCATTCCAGACAGGCAGGATTCCATCGGTAGATATTCCCGAATCTTTTCATGATCTACTTGGTACTGCGTTTTTAAAATCTGGTTTCTATAAAAAGCAACGTCCCATGGTGCTAGGTCTTCTTTGTTGTTAGCTCCATCTTGCTCGTTGCGAAACTCTTTCAGTTTTTCAATGTCTTCAATGGCTTTCGGTCTGGAATTGGTAACCAAGTCATTCAAAAATTTCCAAACGGTTTCTGGGTTTTCAGCCATCTTCGGTTTGAGGTTGTAGCCTGCGTAAGAGTCAAATCCCATAAGGACACCGACTTCTCTTCTCTTTGCAATGAGTTGATCTAGAATTTCCATATTGCCACCAGAACCACGGTTGTCGTATTCCATCACAAAGGCTTTTCTTGTGGCAGCATCTGCAGCATTGTTGAGCACGGGACCACGTGTTGCGGGCATTACCGGAATCTCGAAGTTTACTTCATTTACCAGGTACGATTTCTTAAAGTTTTCTGATAGACCTTCTGCCCCTGGTTCATCAAGTCTCAGTATCCGATTAGCAGTATTCATACGAGTGGAGTAAGCTGCAGACAATTCGGTAATTTCTGCATTCAGCTTTTGAAATTGTGCCAGCTTTTCAGGTGCAAGATTTACTCCACTTTGTTCAAAATTGGCAATGAGATCATCAACGAAACGCCTGTTCTTTTCGTCTAGATCACTGTATTGATCAGATTGACTAAAATCCAACATTTTCTGAAAAAGCATCTTATTGGAAGTCAGTAAATCTCTTACCGAATCGATTTTTTGAAACCCCTCCAGTCCTGTAATTCTTGACATGGAATCAGGCGAAACCCAGTAGAGCATGTGACAGTTGCTTCTAGCCTTGTCTAGCTCATTAAATACATCGTCAAGAGCGCCAAAGATGTTTTCAAAAGCGGGAGTTTGAAGTCCCTGGATAGTCGACACATCAGCAATGGCCTTTTTCAATGTCGATTTGGCATACTCCTCTACGTGCTGAGAAGTGACTTTACCGTAGTCTATCGGCACATTCAAACGTGTATCAAATGGATTGACTGTTGCAGTCTCTTGCGATGGTGAGCATGCTAAAAGCATGACGGCAGCAAGCATAGAGTAATGTGACCTCATCGTTTGGAATGGTTAGGGTTTAGTATGACTATCGAAAGATACCAATTTCTCTGATTTATCGAAAATGAAGCAACGCCGTGGACTCTATCTAAATTTTTGGTATTTCAACGCCTTTTTGTTTGATTCACGCAGCGATGAGTAAGACACTATTGGTAGCTACAGAAAAACCCTTTGCAGAAGCTGCACTTCTGCGGATGCGTCAGGAAGTGGAAGAAGCTGAGGGATTCACTCTAAAACTGCTAGAACATTATGTGAGCCTGGAAGAACTTGAAGAGGCTATTGTGGATGTTGATGCGGTGGTGGTTCGGAGCGATATGATGTCGGCCAGAACTATTGAGATGTCAAAGAAATTGAAGGTCATTGTGAGAGCGGGCGCAGGGTATGACAATGTAGATATTGCAGCCGCAACCGCCAAAGACATTGTTGTGATGAACACTCCAGGTCAAAACTCAAATGCTGTTGCCGAGCTAGGGTTTGGACTGATGCTTGGACTAATTCGAAGAAAGTATTTAGGAGGAGCAGGATCAGAGCTAATGGGGAAAACCATAGGGATGCATGGATTTGGATATATCGGAAAATGCATGGCAAGAATTGCGAAGGGATTCAGTATGGAGACCCTTGCATATGATCCGTTTGTTGATCAACAATCAATCCTGGCTCTAGGTGTCACGCCTTGTGAATCCGTAGAAGAATTGTACAGAAAGTCTGATTTTATCTCGCTGAACATCCCGATGAAAAATGGTAGTGCTAAGAGTATAAATTATGAACTCCTGTCGGAAACGAAACCTAGTGCGGTACTGGTGAACACAGCACGTAAGGAATTAATAGAAGAGGAGGGTCTCATGAAAATTCTAACCGAAAGAACAGAATACATGTACGCTTCTGACATCGCTCCGACACTAAAAGTGGTGATGGAGGAGAAATTCCCCATGCGAACTTTGTTTACTTCGAATAAGATGGGAGCCCAAACGGTGGAAGCAAACTTGAATGCAGGGGTGGCAGCTATTAGGCAAATAATCCATTATTTCACGAATGGAGACACCACCTTTAAGGTCAATTAACCTTAGTCAGAGTATTCATTTTTTCGATACTTAGGTTCAATAGGTCGATCACCTCATCGTACGTTTCGTCGTTGTTAAACTCCATGAGCTGATGCTTGTATTTCCATTCAGGATTCACTTCCGAAATACTTTCGCGTACCACATTTAGACCAGCTGCACGGTGATTGAAATCTCCAGTTAGATCTAGATACGCTTGTTTCAAAGCGCAATACAAACTCCATCTTTTCGCACTCATGTCATCGTCACATCTGCGGTCATCTTCATGATTCCATGAAGATCTGATACCTAAAAGTTGCTTTGTTCTTTGCAAAACTTCCAGATCAATGTTTCTATTTGGTGCCTGAAAACCCCAATTAAAAGACATTAGTAGCTTCTCACTGGTCATTTTAACCTTCGTAAGTGGATACCAACCGTTGTTGGTTTTTATCATCCAATCTTCATCAGTTCCAGTCTTGTTTTTGGTAACAGTGAAATTCATGGTTCCGAATCTTTCTCCGGTCATGATTCCTTTGGCGTTAGCTAAGTTCTTGTGATCTTCGGCTAGGGTCAGTTGGATTTCCTCATACCATTTAGGGTTCATTGTCCCCACATAGGAGCCATCGACAAGATAGAGTTTAAATTGAATTTTTTGTGCCAAAGCCCCATGGCTAAGGCATGAAATAGTGACTACAAATAGCTGAATTAGAAATCTCATTCGCTCAATTCATAAACATTGTGATAACAACGCTGGCTATTAATAGGATTGCAAACAGAACATTGACTTTTGCCGATAAACCTCTTGATCCAAGTCTTGATCCAATCATTGAGCCGGTGTACGCCCAGGCCAAGTCAAAAACCAATGTGAGTGAAATGGCCCAAACCACAACAAGAATAAAACTCTCGTGGTAACCATCTCCCTGTTTCACAAACTGTGATACAGTAGCAATAATTGCGAAGTATGCTTTGGGATTTAATAGTGCAAGTGGAATTCCTCTAAGGAAACCGAGCTGTTCAGGCCCATCCGATTTTATCGTTGTTGCTGTGGCGATCTTATAGGCTAAATAGAAAATGTAGAAGAGACTGACCCATTTAAAGACAAGATGTACGGTAGGGTACTCGGTAAATAACACCATGAGGCCAAAGGCGACCATAATAAAAATGATAACCAAACCCATAAGACCTCCAAGGACATAGGTGATCGTCCTGCGAAATCCAAATGCCGCTCCACTAGCTGCAATGCTGAGCGTAGCGGGCCCGGGAGTCCCATACAAAGCGGTAACAAAAAGAACAAATGTGAAGAAGGGTTCTGGGGTCACATCTCAGGCTACTCCGCCAATGTCACGCTTCTTTCTACACTATTAAAAGGTCCTGCAATAGCATTCCCATCAGCATCAATGAGTTCCAATTTGATCTTCACTTCGCCCAATGGTAGCCCTTCGATATAATAAGGTGCCCATTCGTCGATCATGAACTCTTTGCCATTGATTGTGGCTCGTACCTTGTTTCCATCTGGAGAAATGGTCGTATTAAGTAAATAGAAATCAAGCATCAATTTCTTTGTGTCTGCACCTTTGTATGTTCCTTTTGGTCTGCTATAAAAAAGGTGCGGAGCAGTAAGGTCTGCCTCTTCAACTCCTGCGCCACCGACGTTTAAATTTTCAACTTGAAACGCTCCTGGACTTTTCACACTCTCATGATATGACCTTGAAAGAAAAGCAAGCACTACGTAGTTTCCATCTCCTAGTTGATTAGAAACTCCTGGCATATAGTGCGCTGAGTAGGGTCCATTGTTGACGATGAAATGAATGTGTTGTCCTTTCCCCGAATTTGCAATGCCACGTGTGGCTGCATCTTCTGTTTGAACTCCAAGCTCATATCCTGTAACATCGAATGAATAATTGACAGCATTTGATGAGTCATTTGGTTCGATTGAAACGTCTGCTTTTACTAACGAAGCATCCGGGAACTCGGGAGAAGCAGGCGCTTTTGTTAGTGTGATTGCTGGACCAATGGTTTGTGTTCCGCTCTCAGATTTTTCACCACTACTCTGTGGAGTTGAGCATGAAACAATTGCTGAGATAAATAGAAGTATGGTTAGATTTTTCATTTCTTTGATTTTATAAGATTAACGATAAAAAAGCCCGCTCTAGCGGGCTCGTTCATATTGCTTTCTGCTATTAATTGTCCTTAAGGAAATTTCTCAAAACATAGTTGAGAATTCCTCCATGTTTGTAGTACTCCACATCCACACCAGAATCAAGTCTCAATTTAGCTTTGAATTCAATTTTAGATCCGTCAGGTTTGGTGGCAGCAACATCCACTATTTTTCCAGGAGTCAAGTCGGAGGAAATTCCGGAAATATCGTACGTTTCATCTCCTTTCAATCCAAGTGTGTCCTGAGTTTCACCTTCCATGAAGACCAGAGGTAAAACCCCCATTCCCACAAGATTCGATCTGTGAATTCGTTCGAAGCTTTCTGTGATTACAGCTTTTACGCCAAGTAACGTCGTTCCCTTGGCTGCCCAGTCTCTGGAAGAACCAGATCCATATTCTTTGCCGCCGATCACTACCAGAGGAGTTCCAGCTTCTTGATATTTCATGGAAGCATCGTACACTGGTATTTCTTCACCAGTCGGGTGGTAGGTAGTCCATCCGCCTTCTCTTGAAGCTAGCTTGTTTTTAATTCGAACGTTGGCAAACGTCCCTCGCATCATCACCTCGTGATTTCCACGACGTGATCCGTAGGAGTTGAAATCGCGCTTATCAACCCCATGATTGATCAAATACTGTCCAGCGGGATGCTCAGGCTGGAATTTTCCAGCAGGAGAAATGTGATCAGTTGTTATCATGTCTCCCATTTGTAGTAGAACACCCGCTCCCTTAATGTCTTCTGGATTTGCAACGTCTTCAGAAATGTTTTGAAAAAATGGAGCTTCCTGAATATAAGTGGATTCACTGTCCCACTTGTAGGTCATTCCCGTTGGTGCATCAAGTGCCTTCCAGGTGTTATCTCCGACGAACGCTGTTGCATAGGTCTTAGCGTAATCTGCTGGTGTTACCACTCGGCCCATTACCTCGTTGATTTCGGCGTTGGACGGCCAGATGTCTCTTAGATAAACAGGATTCCCGTCTTGATCATCACCTAAAGAATCATTGTTCATGTCGAAGTCCATGGTACCAGCAATCGCATATGCCACTACTAGCATTGGTGATGCGAGAAAGTTCATTTGAATGTTCGGGTGAATGCGTGCTTCGAAATTTCGATTTCCCGAGAGAGCCGAACAAACAATCATGTCGTTATCAATGACGGCTTTTTGAACTTCCGGAATCATGTCTCCCGAGTTTCCAATACATGTTGTGCAGCCGTAGCCTACTACATAGAAATTCAGTGCTTCAAGCTCTTGAAGTAACTCCGACTTCTCAAGATATTCTGTCACAACTCGTGAGCCTGGTGCTAGTGAGGTTTTAACCCAAGGCTTTACCTTCAGTCCCTTCTCCAAGGCCTTCTTAGCAACCAAACCAGACCCAAGCATAACACTAGGATTGGAGGTGTTTGTACATGAAGTAATTGCAGCAATCACAACAGAAGCATCATTCAAAGTGAAATCACCATGTTCAGCTGTTGATAACTCAATGCTTTGCCTCTTAGATCCATATTCGTCTAACAGCTTACTTAGCTGCGGCTTAGCATTTCTAAGCAAAATTTTGTCCTGCGGTCTTTTAGGGCCAGAGATTGTTGGCTCAACGGTTCCAAGATCCAATTCGATCACGTCGGTATATTCGATCTCGGCACTGTCGTCTCTCCACAACATATTCTCTTTGGCATATGCCTCTACCATGTCAATGTGCGCTTCAGATCGATTGGTCTTTCGCATGTAGTCCAACGTCTGGGAATCAATTGGCCAGTGTGTATCTGTACAGCCAAATTCTGGTGACATATTGGAAATGGTAGCCCGATCAGTGACTGCAAGGTTTGCAAGTCCTGGTCCAAACACTTCAACAATTTTTCCAACTACTCCATAGTCTCTGAGTAGTCTTGTTATTGTAAGTACTAAATCTGTAGACGTGGTACCTTCAATCATTTTGCCAGTGATTTTGAGTCCAATCACTTGTGGTAGGATCATGTAGATCGGTTGACCAAGCATGGCTGCCTCCGCTTCAATTCCACCAACTCCCCATCCAAGTACACCAATTCCATTCACCATCGGTGTGTGAGAATCTGTTCCCACTAACGTATCTGGAAATAGATAGCCATCTCTTTCTATGACACCCTTCGCGAGGTATTCCAGATTTACCTGGTGGCAAATACCCATACCTGGAGGCACAACACTGAAGTTGTCGAAGGCCTGCTGACCCCATTTTAGAAGCTTGTATCTTTCTTCATTTCGCTCGTACTCCAGATCTACATTTCTTTGATAGGAGTCCGCACCTCCAAAATGATCTACAACCACTGAGTGGTCAATGACCATATCCGCAGGAACAATTGGGTTGGTTTTTTGTGTGTCTTTCCCTTTCCTGGCAACTTCTGCTCGTATCGATGCAATATCAACAACAGCCGGTACACCAGTAAAATCTTGCATTAAAACTCTTGCCGGAGAATAGGGGATGTCTTTGACACCTGCAGTATTTTTCCAGTCAAGTACTGTTTCTAAATGTTCTTCAGTGACAGCAAATGCATCATAATTTCTGATGACGTTTTCAAGTAAAATCCGGATCGAGTAGGGGAGCTTTTTTACGATCGGTTTTTTCTTCGATAATTCGAAAAGACTAAAATATTTTTGGGTTCCAAGTTGGGATGGGAGTTGTTTTTCGATTCCAAAGAAATCCTGTGCCATAGGTTACGTTTTTTAGTATTGATAATGTGTGTTAGGCTGAAATAGTTCAGCAGTAGCCAAAGATAGTCGATTTACGATTTGAAGATTGAGAATTTTCTATTTTGAAGATTTTGATAATCAAATTGGTATTTATTCATGCTGCCAACATTTTCCGCTTGAATTTTTGGTTCTGCGCTTACAGCGGGAGCCTGCTTGCGTAGTTGCAGTGCATTGGCTTGCCACAGCTTTTTGAATCGGTGGCCTCGCAGCAGGTACTATTTTCGTGGAATCACTTTTGGCTTGGGTCTTTATTTGGGTCTTTAGATGAATGTCTGGTTTACAAACGCTACAAGCTGCATATCCTTTATCCTTTGCCTCTGTTAGTGACACTGATATTTTACTGTATTTCAAGTATCTGCAGGTCTCAATATGATATTTTTTGCCCGTTTTTGTAACATAGGCAGTCTGTGAATGTGCTGAAGAAAGTAAGAAAAAAGTAAATAGGAGTGTGGCCAGAAGCCTGCTATAGTTTTTGGTGGTGTTCATTACTAAGATCGAATTTGTGAACTATGAATGTACTCAAATCGAAGCGAGAATGAAAATTTTGCAGGTAACTAAAGTGTGAGAGGCTACTCAGATAAAAACTCCATCGTATCCACATTATCCGCGTAGTCCCATAGCTCTGGGCTTTGAGCAGTGCCAAAAGGTAGATATCCATTTCCAATAATGCACTGGATTTTCTCATCATTGGTTTGAAGCACTTTGGATACATTCTCAGGTGTATCATATTCCTGATGATACAATACCGAAATAGGAGAGACCAAATCATTTGTTGAAACAGTCAGCAAGAAGCCGGTATCTAAGTGCTGCGTCTTATTCACTAGATATATCGACTTGTGATAATCGTAGTTGTTTCGATACTTGTGGTGGTTGATAATGGAGTTGAACGATTCAAAATGAGGAAAGCACTCCTTGAGATCAAATCCTTTTGGGGTAAAGATTTTTGAGACATTTCGACAACCAAGTCCGAAGTAGGAAAAGACGTCAACTCCGAGATTTCTAATTTCATCTTCAGATTCATTTCCATCTAGTACAGCTACTGACGTGCGATTTTTCCTAATAACGTGAGGAATATCTTTAAAATAATATTCAAAATACCTGGCTGTGTTGTCGCTTCCTGTGGCTATTACAGCATCTATTTCAGTAAGACGCTCACGTACTTCGATGTTCTTCTTGAACTTGGGCTCTATTTCAGTTAACCAGTCGATGAGCGTACTTGCTAAGAATTGATCATCACTACTTGGTTTTATAGCGGCAAAATGACCTGAAATAAGTACACAGAGCAAATCATGAAATCCTACCAGGGGAATGTTTCCGGCCATTACGATACCTACAATTTTTGGAAGTTTTTCATCTGCAGAATAGCCTGAAACCCATTTTCTTAGTTTTTCCTCTTTCAACATAAAGGCAATCCCCTCCAATGCGTTTTTGACGCTTTCCTCCGTAAACCATGCATTGGATTGACCAGCTTTGGTAGCTAGCTGCTCTATTTCCTCATTTGACAGCTTAGTTAGTTTTTCTCCTAACTTCGTGAAAGCCCTAATTCTGTCTTCAAGATTCATAAAAATTAAAATTTGTTAGGTGTTGCCAATGGGATGCAAACATAAATGGGATTAATTTTGTTGACTCATTTTAAGACAGGT
>JBDWQX010000261.1:0-6778 GCA_039986395.1 Cyclobacteriaceae bacterium | reverse complement strand
GTGAAGAAGATGAGTTTGATTTCGTTTCAACCATTACTAGAGGTGGTACGGTGTTACCGTCAGGTAATGCAAATCAATTTCTTGTGTCCGTGAGAGACTTTTCATGGGAAACTCCAGTGGAAACAGTTAGTAGTTCTGCTACGATCAAAGATCCAAATGTGAATGCTACTGGTTCTGAAAACGTAGTAATGGCTTTTGAGAATGATTTCACTGTGGAATTGGCTGTTCTTCCTACTCTAACTATCCTAAATGGTGGATCTGGCGCATTTGGTGCCGTTACTGCTGTTTTGGATGAAGATGGAGACGATTCAGTTTACACTGCGACTTATACACCTGGTGCTGTAGAAGAAAAGATAACATTTGTTATCAGGAATGCTTCTGCAATAGCTGGCGGAGGATTTGTTATGGTTAATGATACTGTAGAAAATGGTATCACTGTTGACCTAACGGCTCCCCTTCTTTTGGGTAACAATTCGTCTACGTCGGCTTCAGGCCAGACTTACAATATTCTTTTAGATGAGAATATTGGAAGCGTAACATTGACTGAGGATTTTGCAACTGTTGATGATGATGAAGATGGAGAGATCGATGGTGCAGATACTGATGGCGATGCTGTGAAAGTTAGCGATGTGACTTGGACAGACAATGTGCTTGACTTTAAGTATGATTGGAAAGCTGCAGATGGTGCAGTTACTCTTTCATTGGAAGTTAAGGATGCTGCTGGAAACGTTGTTGTTCTACCAGCAGGTTTATCTACTGTCAATTTGAACTAAGCATTGATATATAGATTTATTTTAAACCATCCACCATTTGGTGGATGGTTTTTTTATGCCTGAAATTGGAATTCTGGTTACGTAAACATTGAGGGTGGTTTGCGTGACAAGTTTAGTTATTGAAAACGCTACCATGCATGTAAAGGATTTTTTTTCTTAACGCAGAATAATTTAATTTCCTTGTATGAAAAGAACCATTAACCTACTTGCCCTTCTTGGGCTTTTCGTATGTAGCGCGCAATCTCCATATGAAATCATTGACGCTGTGAGCTCGGATCGGATTGAGAAGGATATTGTAAAACTGGTTTCCTTTGGAACCCGACACACCATGTCTGACACCAAATCAGATACTAGGGGGATAGGTGCCGCTCGCAGATGGATAAAGTCTGAGTTTGATAAAATTTCCGATGAGTGCAATGGCTGCCTTGAGGTATCGTACCAGCGAACACTCGAAAAGGGAAATTCTAAAACAAGAATTACCAAAGATACTGAGGTGGTCAACGTCCTCGCGATCAAAAGAGGTACCAGGTACCCAAATCGATACGTGATTATGTCTGCCGATATTGATAGTCGTGTTTCTGATGCTTTGAACTATACAGATGATTCGCCAGGAGCAAATGATAATGCCTCTGGAATGGCCGGTGTGATTGAAGCCGCACGCGTGCTTTCAAAGTATGATTTTGAAAGTAGTATTTTGCTAGTTGGGCTTTCTGGGGAAGAACAGGGGTTGTATGGGGGTAAGCACTTAGCGGCGAAGGCAATAGATGAAGGTTGGGATATTGTTGGGGTACTGAACAATGATATGATTGGGAATATTGAAGGAGTCGATGGTGTCGTGGACAACAGAACTTTTCGAATTTTCTCAGAGCCGACATCTCCAACGGATTCAGCACTTACTATTCGTCTGCGAAGATTCTATGGAGGCGAGGTTGATGGAATATCAAGACAGCTGGCCAGGTATGTATATGCTATGACGAAGACCTACATGCCAGAAATGAATCCGAAAATGATTTATCGACTAGATAGATTTGGGCGGGGAGGTCATCATCGTCCGTTTTGCGACAGAGGCTTTGCTGGGATTAGAATTATGGAAGCCCACGAGAATTACAATCGACAGCATCAAGATTTGAGAGTGGAGAATGGCATTGAGTATGGAGATGTACTTGAAGGAGTGAACTTTAAGTATGCTAAAAAACTAACTGCAGTCAATGCTATAGCATTGGCTGGACTTGCCGCAGCTCCACCCCAACCAACAAACGTCAAGATAGGTGGAGCCGTGAAACCTTCAACGAAACTCGCATGGGACAAGGTTGATAATCCCAACATTGTTGGATACAAGATATACTTTCGAGAGACAACATCCCCCACCTGGGATAGCCACAGGTTGGTGGATAAAAACACGACTGAATATACGTTAGAGGGAATTGTTATTGATAACTATCTCTTTGGTGTCGCAGCAGTCGGAAAAGACGGATTCGAAAGCTTGGTGGTATTCCCAGGTGAGGTAATGCGGTAGCTGTTACTTCAAAATCTGGGAAGTGTGATCTTTGGTTTTTACCTTTTCAATCACTTCTTGAATTTTCCCTTCCTCATCGATAACAAAAGTGCTTCGCAGAGTACCCATGTATTTTCTGCCGTACATTGATTTTTCTGCCCAAGTTCCAAAAAGTTCATGAACGGATTTGTCTGTATCTGCAATAAGAGAAAATGGAAGGTCGTGCTTCTCTATAAACTTCAGATGAGATTTCTCATTGTCTGAACTTACTCCCAGCACAATGTATCCCTGCTTTTGTAGTAGGTCATAATTGTCACGTAGGTTACAGGACTCCGCCGTGCATCCTGGTGTATTGTCTTTTGGATAGAAGTAGAGTACTACTTTTTTCCCTTTGTAATCCGAAAGTTTTACGGCATTACCATTCTGGTCTTTGCTTTCAAATTGTGGTGCTGGATCGCCAGCTTTTAATGTGATCATATTACTTTGTTGTAAATGGTTACGTTGTTGGCATTGTCAACAACTTCAATTCTTAACTCGCCTTGAATCGGAATGTTTGGATTTTCAGTGATCGGCCAGATTAATTTTTTCTTAGCTTCATAGCGCATAAGGAGAAATTCGCCATCCAATTCGACTCTGAACGATTTGATACCAGACAGTTCATCATCAATTCTAAATGTATTGTGCGCAAAAACAGATTTGACATGTTGGATTTTGGGTGCAATAGTGTCCTCTAAAATGGTATAAGTGACAAGGTCCCTGGTTTGAAAACTTATTTCATTATCAGACCACTCGCCACCCATAAAATTAAAGCGTCTGCCAAACACTGAGTAGACATGGGACTTTTGCTCATTGTACGGTTGAGTAGGTTTTAGAAGAATGGAGATATCTGATCTGATCGGATCTAGATGATTATTAAACTTGAACAATTCTTTGTTCCTGACCGAATCGACATCCTTTTCAAAGGAGAGATAAAGCGTGTCAAACAGAGTCCTGCTCTCGTAGTTGGACTCAAATTCTTGCTGATGATAGGAGATCTTTTGATTTGATGGAATTGAGACAACGTAACCAGTTTCAACCGTTTCTCCATCAATGAAAATATTTCTTGGCAATCCCTTTTCCATATTCCACACATAATAATTGTATGTTTTGTCGGCATAGTATGGTTCGATTGCTTGCCATTCATCGACCCGAACGCCCGCACCATTTTTTGACTTTATGTGCAGATAATTCCCCACTATCTCATACGCTGAGAACTTGACTCTAGGTGGATATATAACTTTATCTCGATTGATCCAGATCTCTGAGATGGACAGATTTGCGTAGCTGTCTTGTGTGAAGATGGTAATCTTTTCTTTGCCTTTGAAGTCTATTCCCCGATTTGTTATTGAATAGATGTTATGCTCATTCCCGTCGTCCAGATAGAGCTTGTTGAACCTTCTACTTCCCCGCTTCGATGCTTCGTAATTGTAATGCTTGAGAATGTTTCTCTGCTTGGAAAAAAGCAGAACGCTCTTGTTTTCATAGAACATGGTGTCATTGTCTACCAACATTACAGTCTTGACAATGCCATTCTTGTTTGGAATCCCATCCATCGGATCATATGCGTACACCTCAACGCCAATTTTGCCTACTAAGTGAATTGGTACATTTGTCCGATGGGCATTATTCGCTTTTATCAAATCAAACTCGTATCTGCCGAACATTTTGTTTACCCTGGCATTTTCATCAAGTGATGTAAAAGCTATTTTTCTTACAATAGGGGAGATTCTATCCCGAATTTCCTTGAATCCAAACTGTAAAAGGTCAAGCGGTTTGTGGTCTTTATCTCTAATTTCAAAGTGAAGGTGGGGGCCGCTAGAAGAGCCAGTGTTTCCAGAGTATCCAATGACATCTCCTTGTTTGAAGGAAAACACGTCTTTTTTTGGAAAAAGATCAACATCGTAAGACTCTTTCTCATATTGCTTTGCTCGTGTAAACCTTTCAAGGCCTACTTGAAATTCGTCCAGGTGGGCGTAAACAGAGAAAGTCCCATTGCCATGAGCCATATACAGAGAGTGACCATACCCTCCCGTGGAGACCTTAATGCGTGAAATGTAGCCATCTGCTACCGCGTAAATCGGAAGCCCAATCTTACCTCCAGTTTTAACGTCTACCCCAGTGTGGAAATGGGAGGACCTTATCTCTCCCACGGTACCTGCCAAGTAGCTTTGTGAGCCTGGATTTATAGGAAAAATGTAATAGTTTTCGTATTCACTAAGTTGGGCACTTAGTACCTGACAAAATATGAGCGAGGTAAATAGCAGGAGTGTTTTCACTACTTCACTTGAAAATCAAACATTTTTCTATCTTCAATAAATCCTTCTAATTGATCACCTATTTTCACAGGTCCAACACCCTTAGGAGTTCCGGTAAAAATGAGATCTCCAATCTTCAATAAGATAAACCGCGAAACGTAGGCAATAATTTCATCGATTTCCCAAATCATTAGCGACGTGTTTCCAACTTGGACATCCGCACCATTCTTTTGTAACTTAAAGTTGATGTTTTTCACATCAAAATCACCTTTTGAGATAAAGTTGGAGATTGGAGCAGATCCATTGAATCCTTTAGCAATCTCCCACGGGTATCCTTTTTCTTTCGCTTTGGTCTGTAGGTCCCTAGCGGTGAAGTCTATTCCTAGCCCTAGCTCTCCGTAGTAATCTGATGCAAATTCTTTTTGTATCGATTTTCCTTCCTTCTTGATTTTTACCATTACTTCAACTTCATGATGGACGTCACTGGAAAAGTCGGGATAAAAAAATGGATCGTTGTTTTTTAAAAGTGCCGTATCTGGCTTCATAAAAATAATAGGCTCACTAGGCCTTTCATTGCCAAGCTCTTCGATGTGTTCAACGTAGTTTCGACCAATGCAAATTATCTTCATGAATGGTAAAGCTAATGGCTGAGCTCCAGAGCTTCAAACTGAGGTTCGTCTACTTCCACATGACCGTTTGAATTGATGGACTTTAAATGAACAGTTTTTACTTCATTGATCAGAAGGGGATCATATCTGGCGGCTACTCGTATGTAGTTTTCGGTAAACCCATGCATGATGTCATCTTCTATGTCATCTTCAAATAGTACTGAAAAAGTGCCGTCTAGATGACTCTCATAAAAATGTCTTTTTTTCTTCTCAGAAAGTGTTCGTAGCATCTTTGAGCGTTCATTTCTCTCTTTTGGAGACACAATATCGTCCATCAGTAGGGCTGGCGTATTGGGCCTTTCTGAATACGTAAACACATGTAAATAAGAGATGTCTAGTTCACTGAGAAAATTGTAGGTGTTGAGAAACTCGTCTTTGCTCTCACCGGGAAAGCCAGTGATCACATCTACACCAATGCAACTAGTAGGCATCAAGTTTTTGATCATCTGGACACGACTGCTATACAGATTAGTAAGATAGCGTCGATTCATTTTTCTTAGGATAGTGTCGCTGCCAGACTGCAACGGTATGTGAAAGTGTGGTACGAATTTTTTCGAAATGGAGACAAACTCAATCACTGCATCGGTCAGTAGATTTGGTTCTATTGAGGAAATTCGAAATCGATCAATACCTGGAACTTCATCCAAGGCTTTAATAAGGTCTATGAATTTTTCTTTCCTCTTACCATTCTGGATACCAAAATCACCAATATTTACACCGGTAAGCACAATTTCCTTAACCTCTGTTCTACCAATTTCTGTTGCTTGATTTACAATATTTTCGATCGTATCACTTCTGCTTTTGCCTCTCGCTAGCGGAATTGTGCAAAATGCACAACCGTAATTGCACCCATCTTGAACCTTCAAAAAGGTCCGTGTGCGATCTGTAATTGAGTAAGAAGCATTGTATGTAGTGGCTTCTTTTATTTCCGATGCAAATACCCCGCCCTTTGTAAAATCATCTAGGTAGTCAAAAAGCTGAAATTTCTCGGCAGCACCTAGCACCGCATCTACTCCAGGAATATCGGAAATTTCCTTTGGCTTCAACTGGGCATAGCAACCTATAATCGTGACAAAGCTCTTTGGAGAGATTTTTTTAGCTTCTTTTACAATCTTGCGACATTTTTTATCAGCGTTTTCAGTGACTGAGCAGGTATTGATAATAAAAATGTCTGGCTGAGCGGAGAAGTCTACTTTCTTGTAGCCCTTATCTTCAAACATCCTGGATATAGAAGACGTTTCGGAATAATTCAGCTTGCAACCAAGCGTATAGAAAGCTACCTTTTTCATTGAGCCACAAAGGTAAGAATTGGAGCTTATTTTCGCCTAACTGGGTATTCAACCTTATCGACTTTTCGTTCGATAAGTTTTTCGATTCGATTCATCTTGTAGTTGTCATCTTTGTTAATTAACGTGATGGCAACCCCACTGGTCTTTGCTCTTGCTGTTCGCCCGATTCGATGTACATAATCTGCAGCATCATTCGGTACATCAAAATTCACCACCAAATTGATGTCTTTGATGTCGATTCCTCTGCTCAGTACGTCTG